>CAZFPO010000009.1:0-7189 GCA_964521105.1 uncultured Lentimicrobiaceae bacterium
TAGTGTTTAAAAAAGTGTGTATTTCAGCATTTCAAATCGACAACATATATCTTTTTAGGAAAGCATAAAACAAAAAGAGGCTGCTCTTTCGAGACAGCCTCTTTATTAGAATTAGAACTTAATTATTGTTGTTTAACAATTCTTACCGTTTTAATTTCGCTATTGCTAATTAAACGAATGAAATAAACACCAACATTATATTGTTCCATTTGAAGAGTATTATTACCCGCTTCAACTTTTTGACTTAGAACTAAGCGACCAGTAATATCAACAATTTGCATATCGTAAGCTTTGTCAGCAACAATATTGAAAATTCCAGTTGATGGATTTGGGTAAACCGAAATTCCATTGATACTGTTTTCGTTGATAGAAGTTACATCTTGATAGTTTGCAACTAATGTTGTCGCAGCATTTGGCATGGTATAGCTGAAACTTGGAGATGTACTTACCACGGTAGCACCGTTTGTCCAATTAAGGAAGACAAAGTTTGCACTTGCTGGAGTAGTTGAAACCGAAACAGTAGTGCCTTCAGCATAGCTACCAGCACCACTAACTGAACCAGCAGCAACTGGGTTAACTTGTAGCGTTAAAGGATATGTAATCACAGCGAAATTAGCTGTAATAACTTTATTCTCAGCAGGCATTGTAAAGTTATAAGGAGTTGTTGTACTTAAAACGGTTGCACCTTCAGTCCAGTTTACAAATTGATAACCAGTGGCAGGAGTAGCTGTTAAACTAACATCTTGTCCTACATTGTATGTGCCAGCACCAGTTGTAGTTCCTGAAGCTGCTGGAGCAACGTTAACGGTTACAGTATAATCAATTGCAACAAAGTGTGCTGTTAAAGCAACGTTAGCTGCAGGCATAATGAAACTGTATGTTGCATTTGTACTTACTTCACCAGTACCATCTGTCCAATTTACAAAGTTGTAACCAGCAACAGGAGTAGCAACTAATGTAACATTGTTTCCAACATTATAGTTTCCAGTACCTGTTACAGTACCACTTGCAAGAGGATCAATAGTAACTGAAACAGAGTAATCAACTGCTGTAAAGTTTGCAGTTAATGCAACGTTTGAAGCAGGCATTGTAAATATGTAAGTTGCACTTGTACTAACCACGCCATTTGCGTCTGACCAGTTCTCAAATATGTAGCCAGCGTTTGGAGTAGCCGATACTGTAACATTGTTTCCAACATTAAAAGTACCAGTACCAGTTACATTACCACCAGCAACAGGATTTGCAGTAAGCGTTACATTGTAATCAATGGCAGCAAAATTAGCGGTTAAATCAACATTAGCAGCACCCATTGTAAATGTTAATGTATTAGCTGTGCTTACAACGCCAACCGTATTTGTCCAATTTACAAATGTGTAACCAGCTTCTGGAGTTGCAGTGATTGTAACTTCATCACCTACATGATAAACTCCTGTTCCAGATACTGTACCAGTTGCGATTGGGTCGATAGTAACTGCAACATTGTAGTCATTTGCAGTATAATTAGCAACAGCTGTTACATCATTTGATGGCATATTGAACGTATAAGTAGTTGTGGTTGCAACTTCGGTTCCGGCAACAGTCCAGTTAACAAATGTGTATCCTGCGTTAGGAGTAGTTTCTAATGTAACGCTTTGACCAAATGTATATGTTCCAGTACCTGTAATAGTACCAGCACCAACAGGTAGGGTAGAAGCAGCTACAGCGTAATTAACCAACGCAAAGTTTGCAGTTAAGTTAACATTTGCTGCAGGCATACTAAATATGTGAGGATTCATTGTACTAACTTCACCATTTACATCAGTCCAGTTAACAAATTCATAACCCTCAGCAGGAGTAGCGGTTAAAGTAACTAGATCACCAACGTGATAAGTTGTTCCTTCACCGGTAACAGTACCAGAGGTTAATGGATTAATTGCAACAGCTACGCTATAATCTATAGCTGCGAAGTTGGCAACCAATGTTTTATTGGAAGTTGGCATGGTATAATCAAATGAAGCATTAGTACTTACTATAACAAAGCCATCTGTCCAGCTTACGAATGTAAAACCAGCAACAGGAGTAGCAGTTAATGCTACAACAGTACCATCAACATAAGAGCCAGCTCCAACAACGTTTCCTGAATTTGCAGGAGAAACGGTTAAGTCTAATTCATAAGTTGTTGTTCCAGTTAAAATAAAGTTTGCAGCAATAGTTACATTGTTTGCAGGCATATTAAAGCTGTAGTTTGCATTTGTGCTAACTTGAGAGCCATTTACTGTCCAATTTAAGAACTCGTATCCTGCTTCAGGAGTAGCTACTAAACTAACTACATCATTATAATTATAAGTTGCATTATTTCCTGTAACACTACCACCAATAGCTGGGTTAACATTAACGGTTAAGGTATAATCTATTTTCGCAAAGTTAGCTACACCTGTAATGTCAGATGCTGGCATTGTGAAAGTAAATGGATTAGCAACTTCAGAACCTAAATTACTTGTCCAATTTACAAATGCATATCCAGTAGCTGGAGTAGCAGTAAGCGTAACGTTGTTGTTATAGTTATATGTACCAGCACCAGTTGTAGTACCACCATCAACTGGGTTAGAGGTTAGTGCAATTGTGTAATCAACTATTGTATAATTAGCAACAACACTAACGTTGTGTGAAGGCATGTTGAAGTTATATGTTAACGCAGTGCCAACTTCTGTTCCGGCAATTGTCCAGTTAACAAAGTTGTAACCAATAGCAGGAGTTGCAGTTAGAGTAACAGCATTACCAAAATTATACGTGCCAGCACCAACTACTGAACCACCCACAACAGGATTATTTGTAACTACTACATTGTAATCAATTGCAGCATAGTTCGCAGTGTAATTTAGGTTATTTGCTGGCATTGCAAAAGTAAATGGATTTGCAGTGCTTACAACACCATTTATATCAGTCCAGTTAACAAAAGTATAACCTTCGGCTGGAGTTGCAGTGAGGGTAACATTAGCTGCTTCTTCATACGAACCAGAACCTGTTACAGTTCCGTTTGCTGAAACCACAGAAACAGTATAAGTTGGAATTGGGTTAACAATTACAGTAACAGTCCATACTTTTTCAGTTCCATCTTCCGCAGTAACTGTATAAGTTAAAGGATTTGTGAAATCTTGAGTTACACCAGAAGCTGGATTAATGGTTGCCATGGATGAAATTTCAATGGTTGGAATTACACTTGTAACAACGGTTCCATTAGGAACATTTATTGTTACAGTAGCATTTGTGCTATTTATTGTAGCAGGTCCAGTTTGTGTTAAGTTAGTAGCAAATGTAATTATTTCAGCATCATGCATCATTGGAACACCTTTTACAATGATATCGTCGATACGTTGAGTACCATTTAAAGCAACAACTCCACCTCCAACACTGGTGTTTGAAGTCATTATCCAACGTACAAATAAATCAGATTGATTATAGGTTTCAACTGGTAATGCTTGATTAAATAAACTAGTAGTATAATCAGTGGCTACTGTAATTTGGTTGTTTGCAAAATCAGTCCATGTACCTGCTGTTCCAATTTTATATTGAACTTTGAAATCGCGAGGACCAGTGGTACTTGAACGTTGAACAGATGATAAAGTGATGTTTTTATACCCTTGTGTTGAAAAGTCAACAACCCAGTATTTTGTATCCATTCCTGCATTCCATCCATTAGCTAATGCTGAGAATGTAGTAACACCAGCATTTGTATAGTTAATTACACCAGTTCCTACAGCACCTATGGTACGTGTTAAGTTAGCTGCAATTCCACCGTCAGCAATAGCATCATCTGGGTTATTTGGGAAATCCCAATTAACTAAAACATAAGGAGCTTCGGTAACTGTAACAGTCCAAGGGATAATTACACTTACATCTTGAGCATGTACGTTATAGATAAATGGAGCCGTAAAGTTTTGTGCTATACCACTTGCAGGAGTGATGGTAGAGTATTGCGATGTTGTAATAGTAGGAACTAAACCATTTCGGTTTGTGCCAGCAGCAACTTCAATATGAACCGTATGGTTAACATTGTCAATTACAGCAGGTCCAGTTTGTTCTGGGAATGTGAAGGTTAAAATATCAGCAGCTTGACTTGCTGGATCAACAATTACGTTTACTGTCCATAATTTTGTAACTGAAACATCTTGAGCTGTAACCGTATAAACTACTGGTGAATTGAAGTTTTGTGCTACATCACTAGAAGGATTAATAGTTGCAAATGTAGATGTAGTAATAGTAGGAATTAAACCATTTCTGTCGGTACCATAAGGAACATGAACATTAATGGTTCCAGTAGCAGATATTATTTCAGAAACACCAACTTGACCAGGTATAGTTAACGCAGTAATTTCGGCTTCTGTGCTAGGTGGTAAATTGTTAACGGTTACAGTCCATACTTTAGTTGTATTATTTTCAGCAGTAACAGTATAAGGAACAGCGGCTGTGAAGTTTTGAGCCACATCACTTGCAGGGTTAATGCTAGCAAAATCCGAAACAGTAATGGTTGGAATTAACGCTGTTTTGTCGGTTCCATAAGGCATAGTAACTACAACAGTAGCAGTACCACCATCAATTACCGAGTTTCCAACTTGATTAGGAATAGTTAATGCAGTAATTTCTTTAGCACTACTTGGAGCTAAAACAATTACATTATCAATATACCAATTATATATCATAAAATGATTGCCATCAATTACGTATGCAATGTAAGTGGTGCCATTTAAGTTAGTTGTAATTGGAACAGTTATGGTTGTACCTGAAGGTATGTCTCCTGAACCGGTTGCATAAGTATAGACGTCTGTCCAATTGGTTTTATCATTACTAGTTTGAATTTTCAAATTAGCACCAATATCGTCATCCCTATAATACGTTTTGAATTTTAGTTGAATTTCTGATAACCCAACAGTGTTCAAAGCAGGCATAATGAGTCTTGAAATACCAGTGTTATTTTGATAAGATGCTTTCATTTCGTTGGCTGTGCCACCAGCTGAATTTGTAGTAGAAACCGTCCATCTGTTGGATGTTAATGCACCACTGTATGTTTGAGACCAACATGCTGGGAATGATGTGGTTGCAAAGTTTTCAGAATAAGGTAAGTTAATAACATTACAAGGAATGGTAACTCTTGTTGTTGCCGACCAAGCACCATAAACATCTTCAGCACATTTTGCACGAACACGAATGTCGTATTCTACAGCTTCCACTAAACCATTAATAGTGTAAGGCTTAGTTGTAGTTGGTACAACGGTCCAATCGATATCATAATCTACTCTCCAGTAAGCTACTTCCCATTCTTGGTCGGTTGTTCCTGCTGTCCAGTTTACGGTTGCACTCGATGGAGTTAAGGTGGTTGTTAAATTTTGAGGTGTAGCACATGCTTGTTGAATTATACTAATGTTATCAATAGCAATTGGAGGTTGATCACCACCACCACCATCGTTTTTCCATGAGAATACCAAACGATAAGTAGTACCTAAAATATTTGAAGGTAAAGCGATGTTAGCAGTTTGCCATGCACTTTGTAAATTGTATCTGATAGCACCTACTTGATAAGCAGCATCAATTTCAGTTCCTTCAACTGGAGTAATTGTGGTAGGTATCATATAAACTTTTAAAAAGTCATACGAGCTTTCTCCTAGTCCTTTCCAATTAAATGTCATATCCACAGGATTACCAGTTGGGAAAGCAATATCACGATAAATGTGAGTTATTGATGATGCACTTGAAGTAGTATATGCGTTTGAAGTACCATTGTCATTAGAAATGTATGCTGCTTGAGCACCGGTATTAAATGTAGCTGTACCGGCAAACCATTTGTTCGTTTGGGAGCCGTTTAATACAGTCCAATTTGTTAAACCAGTTTCAAAACCTTCAGTAAATGGAAGACCACTTGCTAATTGGGTAGTATTGAAATTTACAACGGAGGTAAATTCACTAAAATCACCAGCACCACAATCTGTTCTTACTTTTACTTGATAAGAAGTGTTTGTTTCTAAAGGTGTAATATTGAAAGGATTTGAATTTGCGCTTACTACTGTCCATGATCCATCGGTTGGTTTTTTGTAACTGATTTCCCAAGAAGTGTCGGTTGGTTTACCATTTACCCAAGCTATGCTTGCAGATGTAGCAGCAGGAGTAACAGTTAATGTATTTGGTTTAAAACAAGTTGGAAGAGCTTCAATGCTGATATCGTCAACATAAATACTACGATAAGTTCCACCATTTCCATGTTTTAAAGCAATAAACTTATCTGTACCAGCGTAATTATTTAAATAAAACTCATAAAGAGCATAGTTTGCTGTTAAATTAAATGTGTTGATAGGAGTAAATGTTGCAGCATTTGTAGGATCTGACATGGTTCCTAAAATGATTTGATATCCAGCATCTCCCTTAGCATAAAATTTAACCTGAGTAGTATTCAAGTTTTGAACAATTCCTGGAGATATTAATAATATATTAGAAGCATTATCACTACTATTATAGAAATATGCGTGATTTGGAGTTGAGTTAGGTGTTCCAGTAGTAGTAGTTAATGAACCAGAAGTAGATACTACAAGTTTATTCCAACAATCAGGCATATTTGGAGTAGTAGCTCCATCAAAGTTTTGAACTACTGGAATGTTTACATAATTACAAAGAGTTTTAAAGTTTTTAGCTTCAGTCCATACACTATTGTCACCACTTCCACAATCTGTTCTTACTTTTACTTGGTATGAAGTATTTGTTTCTAATGGAGTAATAGTGAAAGGATTTGAATTTGCTGTTACTACTGTCCATGAGCCATCGGTTGGTTTTTTGTAACTAATTTCCCATGAGGTATCGGTAGGTTTACCATTTACCCATGCGATACTTGCTGATGTTGTAGCAGGAGTAACAGTTAATGTGTCAGGTTTAAAACAAGTTGGAAGAGCTTCAATGCTGATGTCGTCAACATAAATACTACGATAAGTTGAGCCGTTTCCATGTTTTAACGCAATAAATTTATCGGTACCAGCATAATTGTTTAAATAAAACTCATAAAGAGCATAATTTGCTGTTAAATTGAATGTGTTGATAGGGGTGAATGTTGAAGCATTGGTAGGATCCGTCATGGTTCCTAAAATGAGTTGATATCCAGCACCTCCTTTAGCGTAAAATTTAACCTGAGTAGTATTCAAGTTTTGAACAATTCCTGGAGATATTAATA
>CAZFPO010000009.1:7289-26774 GCA_964521105.1 uncultured Lentimicrobiaceae bacterium
TAAAATTTAACCTGAGTAGTATTCAAGTTTTGAACAATTCCTGGAGATATTAATAATATATTAGAAGCATTATCACTACTATTATAGAAATATGCGTGATTTGGAGTTGAGTTAGGTGTTCCAGTAGTAGTAGTTAATGAACCAGAAGTAGATACTACAAGTTTATTCCAACAATCAGGCATATTTGGAGTAGTAGCTCCATCAAAGTTTTGAACTACTGGAATGTTTACATAATTACAAAGAGTTTTAAAGTTTTTAGCTTCAGTCCATACACTATTGTCACCACTTCCACAATCAGTTTTTACATAAAGAGTATATGGAGTATTTGCAGAAAGTGCTGAAGTTGAAGTTGATAAATTTGGGTGAGCAACTGTTCCCGTTGCAATAGCACTAGCAGTTGCAGCAGAATCAGATGCAACCACTTTCCAAATATAATTAGCTGGAGTGCCATTTACTGGAGCTGTCCAAGAAAAAGTTGCTCCACTTGGATTAATATTGCTAACTGTAACAGCTGTTGGTTCAAAACAAGTCGGAGTGACTCTTATGCGAATATCATCAACTAGAAGGCTGTATTGATCAGCAATTGAATAGGCATTAAATCCAAAGAAATAATCACCAGTAGTAGACGGAGTAAAGTCATACTCGGTAAATTGCTGAGTTCCTTGTTCAATGGAAGGGAAGTCTTGTAAAACGTTTGTCATACTAGTTGAGGTAGCACTTAAGCCATAAGCAACTTTCAAACTTTCTGTTCCATAAGAAGAACTGCCACCATATTTGAAAGAAATTCTATATGATGTGCCTGCATTAAGATGAAGTGCTTGTGTGTAGAACCAAGCGTTAGCGTCTTGAGTTGAATGATATGTATATTTTAATGCCTTACTGGTAAAGCCAGAACCAGGGTTATTTGCAGTGATCCAATTATTACCTAAACCAGCATTTTCTATGGAAGTACAAATTGGCATATTGGGAACCACAGCACTTTCGAAGTTTTGAGAATAAGGTAATGTACCTACTCCACAGTCAGTAATAAATCCAAAAGGACCAGCCCAAGCACTTAATGTTCCACCACAATTTGTTTTAACAAAAAAGTCGTATTGTGTAGCTGTGGTTAAACCATTTGCTGTTGCTGTAGTTGTTGCTGATATACCGTTTGCAACAGTAGCTGCACCAGAGCCAGCACCGCGAGCAACAACAATCCAGTTATATCCAGTTGGAATACCTTCAGCAGGTACAGACCAATTTAAAACAGCACTAGTAGTTGTTATAGTTCCAGTATTTAATGCCGTTGGATTGCCACACGATGGTATTTCACCAATTGAAAATTTATCCAAATACACGTACGCATCACCATTGCCATAATTACTAGTTCCTTCAAACCCAATTACTACATTATTTCCGCCAGAAACATATGCAGAAATATCAATGGTTTTTAAAACCCAATCTGTTTGAGCAGTTAAGTTATCAGCTAAGGTATTTGGGAATGTAACTCCACCATCAGTTGATAATAGTACTTTGAAATTACCTCCAGTTGGGTTTTTCCACCAAAATTCAATTCTAGCTGAACTCAAAGCGGAAATATTATATGTTGGTGTTTTTAACATTGATTTATTACCAGAGGAATTTACATATGAGTCAAAACGGAATCCTTTATTTTCATAACCAGTTGCATATGAAGTCCAACCATATGAAGAGCTAGTTGGTGTTCTAAGTTCTGACCAACATGAAGGTATTGTAGTTGCTTCAAAATTTTCAATATTAGGAAATGTTGAAATGACATTACATGGTGTAGTAGCATTTGCAGAAACACTAGCTGAAGAGTAATTTGAACTTTCGTCTACCGACCATGCTTTGTAATAATAAGCTGTATTTGCTGTTAAACTTGTATGGTTGTATCCAGTTGCAGCTCCTTTATAAATAACTGTTCCACCACCAACAATTGCATCGTTAACAGCTAATGGAGTACCATTAACTGGAGTGCCAAATGTACTTGTAGAATTTGTAGCAACAATAACATCGTTGTTAAAACTGTTTTTAGTCCATGCAAGGTTAATCTGAGAGGCACTAATTACTGTAGCAGTAAATGCAGTTGGTGCTAGCATTGTTGTATTAGCATTTGCTGACACTCCACTGGAATAATATGAATTACCATCTACCGACCATGCTTTGTAATAATAAGTAGTACTTGCTGTTAAACTTGTATGATTAAATCCACTAGCGGGTCCATTATAAATTACAGTACCACCTCCAGTTATTGGATCATTTACTGCATATGCAGTAGCTTGTACAGGTGTTCCAAAAGTACTTGTTGAATTTGTAGCTATAATAACATTATTATCAAAACTGTTTTTAGTCCAAACCAGATTAATCTGAGACGCACTTGATGCTGTTGCCGTAAATGCAGTTGGAGCAGCAAGATTTGTATTTGCGTTTACCGTAACACCGGTAGAATAATCGGTGCCAGCATTTGAGAATAATTTATAGTAATAGGTAGTGTTTCCAGTTAAACTAGTGTGATTAATTGGTGAAGTTGTACCTATTGATAAAATGGTACCTCCAGCAAATGCATCACCTACTGCACCAGGAGCTCCCGATGGAGTGGTAAATGTACCAGTTGAATTCCATACAATAATAACATTATTACTACTTGCATTTGGAGTAAATGCAATATTTATTTGATTTGAAGAAATTGTGGTTGCGGTAACCGCACTTGGGTTTAATAAACCTGCTGCAATTCCATTAAATTCATTTGCTCCAACATCTGGTAATATTCCACGAACAGTACCATCAAAGTCATCAGTAATTGATATAGGTGTTGATACTGTATTACCACCACTTTCGCAATAGGTAGCTAATCCAGTATTTACTCTTAGGTTATAAGGAGTAGTTGCCGTGTTAATAAAGGTAGTGTTTTCAGCAAATGAACTAGCATCGCGAGGAGTAACTCTTGTTCTGAATTCATCACGAGTTTGATCACCTGTTGTGCCATCATGACATAGTAAATTACTTGCACTTGCCACACCTGCATACAATATATTATTATTAGAATTTGCATCATAATTATTTAATGCAGTTCCACTTCTGCGGAAGGCAACAGTTAAGCCTGTACCAGCAGGAGTTGAACTATTATTAATAATATTATTACGCATGTCTAATGATGCAGTTGTTGCAGTTGCATTAACTGTATGGAAAATACCCGAAGTTCCAAAGTTAGCACCACCAGTAGCGTTTAAATAAATAGTGTTGTGATAAACACCAATTGTTGAAGAAGAAGTTGAACTTGTTATGTTAATACCTCTAATCGCATCTGTTGATGTTGATGTAGGTGCTTTTAAATCAGAAATAAAGTTGTTATATAAGTAACATGTACCCGATGAAACTGTTATCCCATTTACTTGCGCAACTGAAGTTGTTGCAACATTGTTTAAAAGGTTGTAAATATTATTATTGTATATTTTTACAGTGGTGCCTAAACTTTGTGAGATTCCATTAACTGAACCTGATACAGTCGTAAAAGTGTGTATTGTGTTATTATAGATATTCTTTGTTGCAGTGGACGAAGTATTTGTGTGAATACCATTTAATAATGATGAAGTAGAAGTATTAGTGCCGTTTATGTATAGGTTATAAATATTGTTGTTAAATATATTTTCAACGGTAGGACTACCATAGTTATAATAACCATAAATACTTGCAGAAGTTGTTCCGGATGAAGCAGTAAAACTATTGTCAAAAACATTGTTTCCACTATAAGTAACAATGCTTGTGCTGGCTCTTGTTAAGTAAATTGAACCTGATGCTCCGGTTTTAGTATTATTTGACACGGTATTATTGTTCATAAATAGATTAGTGGATACTCCACCATCAATTCCTGTAAATGTTCCAGTGCCAGAAAGTGAATTGTTCTGAACAACATTATTATTCATATTCAAAGTTCCAGGAGTTATTGATGATGCACTATTTTGTAAACCAATTAATGAACCAGAAGTTGCACCAGTAATTGATGAATTTTGAAATGTATTGTTATTAATATTTAGAGTGCTTGTAGAGTTTGCAACTGTCGATTCACACAAAACACCAACTGCTGTACCTGTAGCGTTTCCTCCTATTACAGATATTACATTGTTAGTGATATTTTGGATGAATGTTCCAATAGGAGTATTTGAAAACGCTGGACAAAAAACACCTCTTAATGTACCAGATGTTGTCCCAGCACTTGAACTAGTAATATTATTGTAAGATATATTTAAATTGATTGAGTTACGAACCAGCACTCCATTAACCGTGCCTGAAACGTTAGAGTAAGAACTAAAAGTTCCCGTTGAACCATAATTGGAAATGATATTACCAGTTATGGCAGAAGTACCACCAATATCAACACCATTATTGTGATCTGCAGCTGCAGTTGGTCCAACGATACAAATACCGTTATTTACATTAGATATACTATTTCCGTAAATTTTCAAATTACTATTACCACCATTAGTAGTTGTTGCAGTTGCAGAAGTAGTAACTGCCGTAGCACTATGGGTTGAGTTGCTATAAATACCAAAAGTATTTTGATACGTTCTAACCAATGAAATGGTATTGTTTAAAATAGTGTTATTTTGTGCACCATTTGTCGTAGTTTCGTACAACAAAGCAACACCCCATTCGGTCATTGTATTTGATGCAGCAGTGGTAACAGTATTCGCTGCGTTTTCTTGCATAACGAATTCTTGAATGGTTATCCAATCGGCACCAATAATTTTAAAAATAGCATCATTTAATGCTCCAGCAGTTAAACTGCCCGAAGCGGTGATGGTATTTCCATTACCTTTGATGATTACTTGGTTTGCATTGCTCGTTGAAGCAAATAATGCTGAGCCAGCACCACCAATTACGTATCCACCAGCAGGAGCTGTTTGAGGATTGCCTGCTAATAAATTTATTGTTGCACCACCAGCTCCAACACCTTCGGTGTTTAAAGCCGTAATTGCATCTTGAAGCGTTAAATAGTCACCAGGTACATTTTTAGTACCAGTAACTTGCGCTTGAGTTGTAAACCCTATTAATAACAGAGCAAACAACCAAAATGTAAATTTGAAATTTTTCATACTTGTTTTATTGGTTATTATTAATTGTTTTTAAATAAAATCCGCCAGCAATTTTTTTAGACGGATTGCAAAAATACAACAAAATCATGTATGTATTAAAATAAATAACAATTATTTATCAACATTTTGCAATCATTTTTGGTATTAAATGTTAAATTTTTTAAATAGTCAAAATTAAATATAAGATTCAGCTCTTTTAAAACTTGATTTTTTTGATTTTGTTCAAATGTTCTGATTTTTTAACTAATGTAGGTGTTGTTAGATGAGATATAAGGTGTAAAAAACAAAGCATGTTATAGTATAACGAGAACAACTAGTTATAGGTAAATTAATACTACGGATTTAAAGTAATAATTAAATAGGTTTTATCATATGGATTGCTTATCTTTATTTCAAGTTTGATATTTAAAATGAAGTATTTATTGCTATTTTATGAAATGTTATCTACTTTAGATGTTATTTTGTTAGGTTCTTGTGAAAAAAAATTAAAAAAAAATAAACAATTTTGTGTATTGTAACAAAAATGTATTAATTTTAAGGCATATTTGGGTTAAAAAAATATTTAATATGAGGCAATTTATACGCTCTGCTGTCATTGGAGTAACAGTTTTAATGTGTATTTCAATAAATTTATTTGCTCAGCCTGGCTGTCCCAATGTAGATGCAGGTAATAATTTAACAGTTGATTGTACTAACAATTGTGCAACTTTAAACTCTACATTTTTGCAAACGGGTGAAACAACTTCATATAGCGTTACATCTATTCCTTATGCACCCCCATATTCATATAGCTCAGGAACTGGAATCATTATGAATGTGGACGATGTATGGAGTAGCCTACTTACTTTACCTTTTAATTTTTGTTTTTTTGGACAGGTTTATAATAAAATTGTAATTGGCTCTAATGGTTTAATTTCCTTTAATGCTTCGTATGCTGGTGGTTATTGTCCTTGGTCATATAGCGCTACTTGTCCTAGTAGTAGTTTGCCTTTAAATTGTATTTTTGGACCTTACCACGATATTGATCCAAACGTTGGTGGAACCATAAAATATGCTATGTTGGGTACAGCACCCTGTCGAACATTTGTAATTAGTTTTTATCAAGTACCCATGTATAGTTCAAGTTGTAATTCGTTAAAAGCTACCCATCAAATTGTATTATACGAAACAACAAACGTTATTGAGGTATACATGCAAAATAAACCAACTTGTACCTCATGGAATGGCGGTAGAGCAATTGTTGGTATTCAAAATAGTAATGGTAGCATTGGATATACCGCTCCAAATAGAAACAGTACTCAATGGACAACTACAAACGAAGCCTGGCGTTTTACACCAAATGGTACTTCAAATGTATCAATACAATGGCTACAAGGTTCAAATGTTATTGGAACAGGAACTTCTGTTCAGGTTTGCCCGTCAGCCACAACATCGTATACGGTTAAAGCTACATATACAAATTGCGATGCCACAACGGTGGTCGCTACCGATAATGTTACCGTTACATTTAATAATAACCTAAATCCGAGTATTTCACCTTCAAATCCTACCGTTTGTAGTGGTACGCCGGTTTCTGTTACTGCTTCGGGAGCTACTTCGTACCAATGGTCTGATGGATTAGGAACAAGCCCAACTGTTACTGTTAATCCAACTTCACAAACTACTTATACGGTTACCGCTACATCAGGTTCTTGCACCACAACTAGGTCTGTTCAAGTTAATGTAAATCCAATCCCTAATGTACAAGTATCAAACTATCCAGTTGAAATTTGTATTGGACAAACTTCTCAAATATCAGCTTCAGGTGCCAGTACTTATGCTTGGTCGCCTTCAACTGGATTAAGTTCTTCTACGGGTGCTGTTGTTAATTCATCACCAACAACTCCCGGAAGTTATACTTATACTGTTACAGGCACTGCCAGTGGGTGCACGGGTACAGCAACTACAACAGTTACGGTTAAACCCAATCCAGTTATGTCTATTAGTCCATCTCCTGTTTTAATTTGCCCTGGTGAAAGTGTGGATTTAACTGCTTCAGGTGCTTCATCGGCTACTTGGGCACCCTCAAATGGATTAAATTCAACAAACCAACTTACGGTAACTTCAACACCAACAAATACTCAAACCTATACTGTTATTGGTAATGAAAATGGTTGTACTGGTTCAGCACAAGTTACTGTTACCGTAAAACCAAAACCATTAATGACGATAAATCCTAGTTCGATACAAATTTGTTCTGGAGATTCAACCTTGTTAACTGCCGGAGGGGCTAATTCTTATTTGTGGTCGCCATCGATAGGTTTATCTGCTTCAAACACAAATCAGGTTTATGCAAACCCATCTCAAACCACAACATATTCTGTTGTTGGAACTACTAATGGTTGTCAAGACAGTATACACACTACCGTTACGGTTATTAGTAATCCAAATATTTCAATAAATCCTTCATCAATATCTATTTGCCCAGGCGAAACTGCCACTTTAAATGCATCAGGTGGTATAAATTACACATGGACGCCATCCACTGGTTTAAATTGTACAAATTCACCAACAGTGCAAGCTACTCCAAACGAAACAATTACTTATACGGTAGTTGGAACTACTGATGGTTGTAATGGTACAACTCAAGCTGAAGTAATTGTAAAATCTAAACCAACGGTTACTGTTAATCCTTCGGTTGCTACAATTTGTGTTAATAATAATGTCAGCCTAGTTGCCTCTGGTGCAGATTCGTATGCTTGGACTCCCAATGCTGGATTGTCTTCATCGGTTTTAGCAAGCGTAACAGCTTCACCAACAAGTACAATCACTTATACGGTTATTGGTACTTCAAATTCCTGTATTGATAGTGCTCATGTTACCGTTAATGTTAATCCTTTGCCAGTTATTGATGTTCAAAGTGATAAAATTGAAGGGTGTGCTCCAAGTGGAATTAATTATTCTGTTGTGTCAAATCCAACCCTTCAATCATGTGTTTGGCAATTAGGAAACGGACAGTCATCAACCATACCAAATCCTTCAACTATGTATATGGTTGCGGGGCAGTATTCGGTTTCTGTTAATGTGGTGGATGTAAATGGTTGTCAAAATAGTTTAACTAAACCAAATTATATCACCATTCATCCAACTCCTGTTGTAGATTTTACAGTGAATCCCGAAATGGGTATTCAAGAAGTACCCTCTTCCGTGGTTTCGTCATATACTCAAACGCCTGCAACATGGACATGGAAATGGGGCGATGGCTTAGTTGATTCATACTCGGAGAATACTGCTTCGCACACCTATTTACAAAGTGGAATTTATTTTATTACTCATATTGTTGAAACTCAATACGGTTGTATCGATTCTATTCGTAAAGACTACACCGTTATTTTTGAAGTTACAATTCCAAATGTTTTTACTCCAAATGGAGATGGTGTGAATGACTATTTTGTTATTGATGGAATTGAATTTTTACCGAATTGCCACTTAGTAATTTATAACCGATGGGGCAGGGTCGTTTATCAAAGCGACTTTTACAAAAACGATTGGGATGGAGGAGATTGTGCAGAAGGAACATATTACTACGTTTTTGTGGCACCAATTAGCAATACAAAGCCGTTTTCGGGTTCAGTTACCTTGTTAAGATAAGTATTTGTAATTGAGGGGTTAAACACCTCTTTAAATCCTAAATTTTTCCACTACAAAACTCTAAACACTTCGGTTTCGACACTTCGAGTACCTCAGTGCAAAATGCCTCAACCTCCGTTTTTTAACTCTAAACTCTAACCTCTTAACTCTTAACTCTCAACTTGTCTTACAACCATCTGTTGGTTTTCAAATTTAACGATGATTATTTTTTCTCCTTTTTCAATAAATCCAGTTTCAGCAGTTGCATCAAATTGTTCTTCGTCAATTATGATTTTTCCGGCAGGTCGCAAAAGGGTAGAAGCAATGCCCGTTTTCCCAACATAATCTTTTAGTTTAATGTCCACAGAGGTATAACCTTCAGCAGATTGTTGAGTAGTAAACAGTGATAATTCGCCAAAACGAGTGCTGGTGAGTAGTTTTTGACCCAGCCAAATCGACAAGAAAAATGAACTGATAATGGATATTATTACGATAAAAAATGATTTTAACACAGAGGAAGTTCCAGTGAATTCAAAATCAAACCCCTCATTATGTACTAAACTTAAAGTTAACGACATGATAATCAGAAAAATACCCGATACCCCAGCCACTCCAAAACCAGGAATGATAAATATTTCGGCAGCTAACAATCCAACACCGGCAATAAACAATAAAATTTCCCAGTTTGAAGCAAGTCCTTCAAGATACAGTGGTGCAAAATATAATACAGCTCCGGTTATTGCAACTATTAATGGAAAACCTACACCTGGTGTTTGAAATTCAAAATAAATTCCTCCAATTATCAACATGATTAATATTCCACTTACCATTGGATTCACTAAAAAACCAATCAAATAGTCAATCCACGATAGTTCTTGTTCTATAATTTGGTAATTATCAATCTTATTGATTGCCAATATTTCTTCTATGCTATTAGCTTTTCCTTCACAATAACCATGTAACAGTGCTTCTTCGGTAGTAAATGTTAAAACCTTACCCGAATCATTAACTCCTTCAATAAATACTCTTGGATCAACCATCGCTTCGGCAATATTCGGGTCGCGACCATTAGTTTGTGCTGTAGATCGCATTAACGAACGCATGTATGATTGATATTTGTCGGGCATAATTTCGCCATTTTGATTTACCACTGATGCTGCTCCAATATTTGCTCCCGATCGCATATATATGCTGTCGCAAGCAAGTGATATTAATGCTCCTGCCGAAGCGGCATTATTATCTATAAAAACCCAAATCGGAATTTTTGACTCTAAAATCATTGTTCGGATTTTATCTGCAGCGTCCAACATTCCACCAAAAGTATTTAAATGTAAGATAATGATGTCGGCTTGCATTTCGGTGGCTTGTTCCAATGCTTTTTTCGTTTTTCGCTCAGCTGGTGGTGCAATATCTTCATCGATTGTAAAGGTGAAAACTTTTAATTGCCTCTGATTTGTAATAGAATCGTTTATCGACCACGTTTTTAACGACATTGTTACTATAAGTAATAACGAAACGATTAATTTTGACTTCATAATTGAATTTTTAAAGAATACAATAATACAGAAAGTTTTTCATTTTAAAGGTTTGAAAAATTACTTCTGGAAACTATCTTTAGTTAAAGCAACAAATTCATCACAAACTTCAATAGTGCCACAAACCAATGTTTTTCCGAAAAGCCAATCGTTACCGCCCCAAAAATCAGTTACTTTTCCTCCCGCTTCTTTTACAATAAAGCCACCTGCCGAAACATCCCATGGATTTAATCCATATTCGTAAAAAGCATCCATGCGTCCACAAGCTACATATACTAAATCAACAGCGGCAGAACCCAAACGGCGTAAGCCATGCGAATTCTTCATCAAATGTTCAAATAAATTCATGTATTCGGTCATTTGCGAAAAATCAGAATACGGAAATCCAGTGGCAATCAATGATTCTTTTATGGTTTTTACATTTGAAACTCGGATGGGATAGCCGTTTAACCATGCTCCTCCATCTTTCCAAGCATAAAACATTTCGTTGCTCTGAATTTCATAAACTACACCTAAAACCATTTCCTGATCTCTTTTTAATCCAATGCTGATAGCATAAGGCGACAATCCGTGAATGTAATTGGTCGTTCCGTCCAATGGATCAATTATCCACACGAATTCTTTATCTGTTTGTTCAATGGTTTTTTCTTCGGTAATAAAACCTGCATCAATAATCACTTTTTTTAAACGTTCAACCAGCATTTTTTCGGCTGTTTGGTCAACATAGGTAACAAAATCGTTCAAACCTTTGTGTTGAACATCATTAGACTTTATTTTGATATTTTCTTCTCGTATAAACGTTCCAACTTCTTTGCAAATATCTTTTACCGAAGAACAGATTTGTTGTAAATACATTTTTTTATTTTTATTTTCTATGATATTATTTTTAATTAGCGAGTAGATGAGAATCATCTTCTACTATACCTATATAAACTCCATCACTGTCAATTTGTTTTAATTGAACTGGAATTATCTTGTTAATATAATCAATATTATATGGAATTTTTACTCGAATGTAATTTGGTGTAAATCCCGAAATGGTATTATTTTCAATTTCTGATTCAAACAACACGTCATATATTTTTAATTGATGAGTATTGTAAAAATCGAGTTTCTTTTTTTCCGAAAGTTCATGTAGCATTATACTTCTGCGTTTTTTTTCTTTTTCATCCACATGATTTTTTAATGTTTCAGCCTCAGTATTCTGACGAATGGAATAGGTAAAAACGTGCAAATAAGTTACGTCAATTGATGATAGATACTCCACACTTTGTTGGAATTCCTCAGCTGTTTCGCCCGGAAATCCGCAAATTACATCAACTGCAATGCAAGCATGAGGCATCAATTCCTTGATTTTTTGAACTTTATGCGAGAATAATTCAAGACTGTATCTTCGTTTCATTTCACTTAAAATTCGAGGATGTGCACTTTGTAGTGGAATGTGAAAATGGGGCATGATATTCCTGCTTTTTGCAACAAATTCGATAATTTCATCGGTAAGTAAGTTAGGTTCTATACTCGAAATTCGAACTCGTTTTAAATCGGTTATCGAACTCATCTGTTTTAATAAGTCAAAAAAAGTTTCCCTATTTTTTCGCCCAAAATCGCCAATGTTTACACCAGTTAAAACAATTTCTTGTACGCCTATACGAATGATTTTGTTTGCATTTAAAATAACATTTTCAATTGAATCACTTCTGCTGTTGCCACGCGCAAAAGGTACCGCACAATAAGAGCAGTAGTAATCGCAACCATCTTGAATTTTTAAAAAAGATCGCGTTCGCTCACCTTGCGACCATGAAGAAAAAAAAGTGTTTTTAGAATCAATTTCAACTTGAATTATATCATTTTGATTATTGCTCATTAAAGCATCAATCAATTCGGGTAGTTTATATTTGTTTGAACTACCAACAATTAAATCAACTTCTTTAATCTCTTTTATTTCATTCGACTTGAGTTCAGAGTAACAACCCATGAAAACTATTTTAGATTCAGGGTTTCTTTTTTTTATCATTCGGGCAACATTTCTGCATTTTTTTTCGGCAACTGCCGTAACAGTGCAAGTGTTGATCACAAAAATATCTGCGGGTGCTTTAAAGTCAACTTCTTCAAAACGATTTTGGTCAAACGATTGACTAATAAATGAGGTTTCGCTGTAATTGAGTTTGCATCCCAAGGTGTGAAATGCAATTTTAAGTTTTTTCATGTTGCAAAATTATAGTTTATTTCATTATAAGATGTTTTACGATAAAAAGAAAACGTCTTTTCCATAAAAAATAGCCACAAAGTCGCATAGCCACAAAGTAGCACAAAGAAATCTTGGTGAATCCTTGTGCCTAAAAGTCTTGGTGACAGAAAATATTCGGATTTTTATTACACAGTGTAACACAGTACGCTAAAGCGAATGCACAGTGTTTCAGAGTGTAAGACAAGGAAAACACAGTGAAACTCTGTGTGTACTCTGTGGAACATAGTGTAACCCTTTATTCATAAATCGTGTTGTTTTGACATAGAATGAAAATATCTTTTTTTTAAATAGCCACGAAGGCTCAAAAGCACTAAGTTACACGAAGAAACCTTAGTGATTCTTGGTGTTGTAGAGTCTTGGTGGCAGGAAAAATAACTGTAATTAAAGATGTTAGGTTGGTTATTATCAAGAGTAGGTTTTCATTTAATAGAAAGTAGTATGTGATAATATTCGAACTCTAATACTATACAAAACAATTTATTTATAATAATAATCGAATAAAAAATCTTCTAAAAATATAATTCAACTCACTTGGATTGAAAATAAAATCACAATGTAAGTAACTTAAATTATTTTTTTCAGTAAAAAGAATTACTTTTGCATTCCCATTTTATTTAAGTGTTATGAAAAACAAGTACATCGATTTAATTGAACAAACATTAGAATTTCCTCAAGAAGAATTTTCATTGAGTGACAATGAATTAATGTTTCATGGAATATCATTAATGGATTTAATTAAGCAATATGGGACTCCTTTAAAGATTTATTATTTGCCTAAGATTAGCCAAAATATTCAACGTGCAAAACGCTGGTTTAATGTGGCTATTGCTAAATCCGACTATGAGGGAGATTATCATTATTGCTATTGCACTAAGAGTTCGCATTTTTCATTTGTGATTGAAGAAGTGCTAAAAAATGATGTACATCTGGAAACTTCGTCGGCTTTCGACTTTAATATAATTGAAGAAATGTTTGAACAAGGAAAGCTTGATAAAGAAAATTATATAATATGTAATGGCTTCAAAAAGCCTCAATATATCGAAAATATTGTAAAAGCAATTGATGATGGATTTGTTAATACTATTCCAATTTTGGATAATAAAGAGGAATTAGATGAAATAGATGCATTACTTCAAGCTAAATGTAAAATAGGTATTCGAATTGCAGCAGAAGAAGAACCACGATTTGAATTCTATACATCACGATTAGGTATTCGATATAACGACGTGTTAAATTTCTATCATGATAAGATTAAAAACAATCCAAAGTTTGAACTTAAGATGCTTCACTTCTTTATTAATACGGGTATTCACGATACTGCATACTATTGGAATGAACTGACAAAATGTGTTAATGTGTATTGTGAATTGAAAAAAGTATGCCCTGAGTTGGATTCTTTAAACATAGGTGGTGGACTCCCAATAAAAAATTCTTTATCATTTGACTATGAATATGATTACATGATTGAAGAAATTGTTGCACAAATAAAGAACATTTGTAATAGAGAGGGAGTAGTTGAACCCGACATATTTACTGAATTCGGTTCGTATACAGTTGGTGAAAGTGGGGCAGTTCTGTATTCTATTCTTGCACAAAAACAACAAAACGATCGAGAATTTTGGGATATGATTGACAGCTCTTTTATGACTACATTACCAGATACTTGGGCAATTAGTCAACGATTTATACTCTTGGCATTAAATAATTGGGATAAAGAATACGAGCGAGTTTTCTTGGGTGGTTTAACTTGTGATAGCCATGATTATTATAATTCCG
The DNA here is from genome assembly GCA_964521105.1 of uncultured Lentimicrobiaceae bacterium. Taxonomy (GTDB): domain Bacteria; phylum Bacteroidota; class Bacteroidia; order Bacteroidales; family WCHB1-69; genus JAQUGA01. The sequence continues at coordinate 21,551 of CAZFPO010000009.1, forward strand.
AAGCACATGCAAATGCTGTTTTTTTACCCAAAATTACACCCGATGACACTCAATATATTGGACTTTTTCACACAGGAGCATATCAAGAAAGTATAGGTGGTTATGGTGGAGTTCAGCACTGCTTATTGCCAAGTCCGAAAATTGTAATTATGGAAAAAGATCCCGAAGATGGTGAAGTTTATCCAAAATTATTTGCTAAGGAACAAAGTTATAAGTCGATGCTTAAAATTTTAGGGTACTAATTATTCCTCTAAAATTTCTATTTTTGCAGAAAAAAATTGATGCATAAAGATTATTACGGCGACTTTCCTGAAGAGTGTACAATATATAATACGTCTAAAATTGTTTTAATCCCCGTTCCTTATGATGGTACAAGTACCTATGTAAAAGGAGCCGACAAAGGACCGCAAGCTATAATTGATGCTTCGGATAGTATTGAAAGCTTTGATATTGAAACCAATAGTGAAGTTTTTAAACTTGGTATTCATACTGATTTGCCCGTTTTAGAAAATAATTCTCCCGAATTAATGGTTGAATCTGTTTATCAGCGTGTTGCTAAACATATTTTAAACAAAAAATTTGTAGGAATTATTGGTGGCGAGCATTCGGTGAGTTGTGGAAGCATTCAGGCTCATGCCGAAAATTTTCCGAATATGTCGGTTTTGCAAATTGATGCTCATGCCGATTTGCGAGAAGAATATCATGGTTCGAAATTCAATCATGCGTGTGTGATGCGAAGAGCTCAGGAGTTGTGCGAAGTCGTTCAAGTGGGTATTCGTAGTGTTTGTTCGGAGGAAAAAGAATTTATTCAGAAGGATAAAATATTTTATGCTCACCAATTATGGCAAAATAATTTGTGGATTGTAGATGCTATAAATAAACTGAATGATAATGTGTATTTAACCATCGATTTAGATGGATTAGATCCTTCCATAATGCCTTCAACTGGAACTCCCGAACCAGGTGGATTGAGTTGGTGGCAGTTGCTTTCGCTGATTGATTTATTATCGAAAAGAAAAAATATTGTTGGATTTGATGTAGTTGAACTATGCCCAAATTCAAACGAAAAATCTTCTGATGTTCTGGCTGCTAAGCTTATTTATAAAATACTTTCTATGAAATTCTTTAAAATCTCTTAGAATATTTGATTTTATTATAGAAAACAATAATGTCTAAATTTCTCTGATTTTTTTTTATACAAAACCGCAAAATATTTATATTTGCAATAAAGTATCAAGTTAATTTTTTGATAGTGAAAAAACACACTAAATATTTGAGTCTTTTAATTAGGCAATACGTCAACATTATTGATCCTACCGCAGAGATTATATTATATGGTTCAAGAGCTAGAGGAGATGAACGAACGGATTCTGATTGGGATATTTTAGTGCTTACCAATTATCCTATAGATGTCGAAACTGAAAGAAAATTTCGTAACAAGTTATATGACTTAGAGCTGTTTTCAGGGGAATCAATTTCATTTTTTTTATATTCTAAAAATGAGTGGGAAACAAAACATCGAATTTCTCCCTTTTATAATAATGTAACCCAAGAAGGAATTAGATTATGAATAACGAGGATAAAGAAAAGTATGTAAATTATCGTATCGATGCTGCAAAAAAGACTTTTGAAGCTGCAAAAGTATTGTATGAAAATGGTTTTTTTAATTCAGCGGTTAATAGACTGTAATATGCGTTATTTTATGCAGTAAATGCATAGTTGACAAATATTGATGTTCAAACGAAATCACATTCGTCTACTAAAAGCCAATTTTCACTACACTTTGTCAAAAATGGAAAATTTGATAAAAAATATGGTCTTTTATTGTCTGAATTATTTGATTGGAGGCAAAAAGGAGACTATGAAAGCTTTTTTGATTACGATAGCCAAATTGTAGAAAGCTTATTTGAGCCTGTTTTAGAAATGATAACTGAAATTGAAAAAGAGATTCAAAAGAATATTAATAAAATTTAATTTTTCGACATTTTCTCATTAGTTAATTGATGTTTGCATAAAACGTAGTTAAAACGAAATATAGATTAACTAGATAATTACACTACTTTTGCAAACTCAATTAAACAAAAACTAATGATATCTGCTTCAAATATTTCAATTCGTTACGGTAAAAGAGTTCTATTCGATGATGTTGACATTAAATTTACTTCCGGTAATTGTTACGGAATTATTGGTGCAAATGGTTCGGGTAAATCGACCTTTTTAAAAATCTTATCTGGTCAAATTGAATCTCCTACTGGTTTAATTTCCATTACTCCGGGTGAACGGATGAGTGTTCTTCAACAAGATCATTCTGCGTTTAATCAATATTTGGTTTTAGATACTGTTTTGATGGGAAATAAAAAATTATGGGAAATCCTTCATCAACGTGAAGCCATTTATGCTAAAGCAAATTTTACTGACGAAGATGGATTAAAAGCAGCAGAACTCGAAACATTATTTGCCGAAATGGAGGGTTGGAACGCTGAAAGCGATGCCGCAAGTATACTTAGCGATTTAGGAATTAAAGAAGAAGATCACTATCGTTTAATGTCAGACATGAGCGGTAAAGAAAAAGTTCGAGTGTTATTAGCAAATGCTTTATTTGGAAATCCAGATATATTATTACTTGATGAGCCTACTAATGATTTAGATGTAGAGACTATGTCGTGGCTTGAAGAATTTTTAATCAATTTTCAGAATACGGTAATAGTTGTTTCTCACGACAGGCACTTTTTAGATGCAGTATGCACCCATGTTGCTGATATTGATTTTGGGAAAATCCAACTTTATACAGGAAATTATACATTTTGGTACGAATCGAGTCAATTGGCTTTGCGTCAGCGTGCCGATCAAAATAAAAAGATCGAAGACCGCCGAAAAGAATTACAAGAGTTTGTGCGTAGGTTTAGTGCTAATGCATCAAAATCAAGGCAAGCAACAAGTCGAAAAAAACTACTTGAAAAATTAGTAGTAGATGAAATAAAACCAAGTACACGAAAGTATCCAGGTATTATTTTTAAAGCCGAACGAGATTGCGGAGATCAAATTTTGCATGTCGAAAATTTAAGAAAAATATCTCCCGATGGAAAACCTTTATTCTCCAATATTACCTTTAAACTAAATAGAGATGACAAAGTTGCCGTTATTTCTCGAGATCATTTGGCAGTATCAACATTTTTTGATGTATTGTTGGATATAACTCCTGCTGATTATGGCGAATATAAGTGGGGGAGTACCATCACAAAATCGTATTTTCCAATTGATAATTCACCATTTTTTTCCGACAATATGTCATTGATCGAGTGGCTTCAGCAATATTCTATCGAAAAGTCTGAAATATTTATTCGAGGATTTTTAGGAAAAATGCTTTTTTCGGGAGATGAAGCTTTAAAAAAAACAAATGTTTTGTCGGGTGGCGAAAAAGTTCGCTGCATGCTTTCGCGTATGATGCTTTCTAATGCAAATTGCTTAATAATTGATGAACCAACTAATCATTTGGATATGGAAACAATTATTGCCTTTAATAATGCAATCTGCGATTGGAAGCATGTTGCTTTATTTAGTTCCCGCGACCACACCTTTAATCAAACCGCTTCAAATCGAATTATTGAACTTACACCTAAAGGAATTATTGACAAACAAATGAGTTACGACGAATATATCATGAGTGAAACCATAAAATCACTTCAAGAAAAAATGTATGCATGATTAAAATAAATGTTGATGTTTAATCAATTTTGACATCAAAAAATCAACATCTGAAATTGAAAATAGAAAAATATTCAGCTTTTTTTTTACGATGTCTGTTTAATTAATAAAAATATTTAACTTTGCAACCTTAAAAATGAATTCAAATGGCAAAAAAAGTAGAAAAAATTGAAGAAAAAATTATCGCAGTAGAAAGTGCATTATCACGTACCGAACATTTCTTTGAGGAAAATTATAAAGTGGTTATGGGAATTGTTGGTGGTATAATTGTAATAGTTTTAGGCGTTTTTGGGTATATTAAATATGTTCAACAACCCCGCGAACGTGAAGCTCAATCACAAATGTTTGTAGCTCAACATTATTTTGAAATGGATTCGTTGAATTTAGCTCTTAATGGCGATGGTAACGCTATGGGTTTTTTGGCTATTGCCGATGAATATAGCTCTACAAAAGCTGGTAATTTAGCACAATATTACTCAGGTATTTGTTATTTAAAAATTGGTGATTTTGATAACGCTATTAGTCATTTAGAAGAATTTAGTAGCAAAGACGAAATTCTTTCGTGCATGGCTATTGGTGCTATTGGAGATGCTTATCTTGAAAAAGGCGACCAAGAAACTGCACTGAAAAAATATTTAGAAGCTTCCGAAAACAAAGATAATTTATTTACAACTCCAATGTTTTTAATGAAAGCTGGCTTAGTTTACGAAATGCAAAATAAATGGGATGAATCGTTAAAACTTTATCAACGTATTAAAAAAGATTATCACAAAAGCTACGAAGCAAATGATATTGAAAAATACATTGGTAGAGCGGAAGCTAATTTGAATTTATAGTCGATCATGTCTGTTAAAAAAACTAATCTGTCGGATTATAATCCGTCTGAAATTCCAATATTAAAAGATAAAAAGATTGCTATAATTATTTCGGAATGGAATACCGATGTTACTTTTGCTCTTCGTGATGGTGCAATTGAAACACTAATAAAGTATGGTTTTAATAAAAGCGATATCTTAATTAAATACGTTCCCGGAAGTTTTGAGCTGCCAATAGCTGCCGAAATGATATACCGTACACACGACGAAATTGACGGAATAATTTGTTTAGGTTGCGTTATTCAGGGCGAAACCCGACATTTTGATTTTATTTGCGATGCGGTTGCAAATGGTGTTATGAATGTTGCAATAAATTACAGCTCGCCTGTGATTTTTGGCGTGCTAACTACTAACGATATGCAACAAGCATTAGATCGTTCGGGTGGTAAGCATGGTAATAAAGGGGTTGAAGCTGCGATTGCTTGTATTAAAATGTTGGCTTTAGAAGATTCGTTATAACATTAAATAACTCAATTATTCCATATAATCTATTTCCTATGAAAATTGTTTTTATGGGCACTCCCGATTTTGCAGCAGGAGTATTACAATATATCATAAATAAACAACATAATGTAGTAGCTGTGGTTACCATGCCTGACAAGCCAGCTGGTAGGGGACAAAAAATCACATCTTCGGCAGTTAAA
>CAZFPO010000009.1:26874-29567 GCA_964521105.1 uncultured Lentimicrobiaceae bacterium
TACACGATAAATTAATGATATTAGGTGCCGAATTAGTTCATAAAACGCTAAATAAAATTTATCAAAATAATGTAAAATCAATAACTCAACATACTGTAAATATTAGCGATATAATTTTTGCCCCCAAAATATTTAAAGACTTTTGCCGAATAAATTTTAATCAAACGGGCAAAGAAATTCAAAATTTTGTTCGTGGATTATCTCCTTATCCAGTAGCTTATATTGAATTAAAGAATAATTTAAATGAAATAATTTATTTAAAAATTTTTAAAATAAAATATGAGCTTTCAAACGATAATATAACTCCTGAAACCGTATTTTCTGATAATATTAAAGTGTTGAAAATCAAATGTGTAGATTCTTGGGTATATGTTAAAGAATTGCAATTACTTGGTAAGAAGCGTATGTTTATTGAAGAATTTATAAGAGGTTTCAGAAGTTTAAACAATTTTAACAAGCTCTGAAGACCGCATTTTATCGTTAAAAGTGTTATTTAGCTAAGTTTTTGACAAAGTTATCAACAATATGTAGTTATTTATCAACAATTTTAATAAAATGTGAATTTACCTATTGACAATTGCTGAAAAAGTAGTATATTTGTGATGTTCAATTCAAATATTAATAATTAATTAAAACATTAAACATGAACAAAGCTGAATTAATCGATGCAATGTCTGCAAAAGCAGGTTTAACAAAAGTTCAAACAAGAGCTGCTCTTGGTGCTTTTATGGAATCAGTTGGCGAATCTCTATCAAAAGGTGATCGCGTAGCTTTAGTTGGTTTCGGTACATTTGGTGTTAACACTCGCGCTGCTCGCAAAGGTCGCAACCCAAGAACCAAAAAAGAAATGTCTATTCCTGCAAAAAAAGTTGTTAAATTCAAACCAGGTAATGATTTATCAGGTCAAGTGAAATAAGCATCGATTGCAAATGCATTTAAAAGGCTTGCCAAAAGGTGAGCCTTTTTTTTATTCAATTTTTGTTATTCAGAAAAATAAGTACTTTTGAAATCCAAATACTGTTTATGGAAAAAATAAAACTTATTGAATATCTATCGCAATTTATTGTTGAAAATAGATTGAAAAAAATCGATTCAATTATCGAAAACCGTACTCGTTACATCACAATTGCTGTTGAAGATTTATACCAAACGCACAACACAAATGCTGTGTTAAGGTCGGCTGAATGTTTTGGAATACAAGATGTTCACGTTATTCATAAAGAATTTTCGTTTGAAATTAATAAAGAAATTTCTATGGGAGCTGCAAAATGGTTGAATATAAGCTCCTTTGAAAATACGAGTACGTGTATTACAAATTTAAAAAACAAAGGATATAAAATTATTGCCACCTTACCTTCTGAAAACGATTCGTTTATTCAAAATGTTGATTTATCAAATCCTATTGCCTTTTTATTTGGTACCGAAAAAAAAGGACTTTCTGATGAAGCAATACAACAAGCAGATGGTTTTGTGAAAATTCCTATGTACGGTTTTACCGAAAGTTTTAATGTGAGTGTTTCATCGGCTTTAGTTATGATGAATGTTGTGGAACGTCTCAGAAATTCTATAATAAATTGGCAACTATCCGATGATGAAAAAATTGATGTTAAGTTACAGTATCTTCGAGCTAGTATTCGTGAAGTGAAAAAAATTGAAAAACGTTATTACGAAAGTTTAAAAAATGAGAAATAAATTTGCAATTATTCATGCCTATTTGTGCATTTTATTTGTTTTTACTATTAAAATGTCTTTTGCTCAACAACAAGTGTCGATAAATAATTTAATGAATCACGTTAAATTTTTATGTTCTGATGAGATGGAAGGTCGCTTACCTGGTACGCCAGCTTATGAAAAAGCAGCAAATTATTGTGTGAATTACTTTCAATCAATAGGAGTTAAGCCAATTATGCATAAATCGCTGAATGGTTATTATCAGAATTTTGCTTTAGAAACAAATGTGATTGAAAGTTGCAATTTAGCTTTAATAAATGGAAAGGGCGTTAAATATATTTTAAAAAATGGAAGTGATTTTTCGTGCCGTGGATTTACTGGTTCAGGAAAGGGAATAGCTGATGTTGTTTTTTGTGGATACGGACAAGCTCATGATGGATATAATGACTATAGGGGTATGGACTTAAAAGGGAAGGCAGTAGTGATTTTTAAAGCCAATCCGCCTTTTGATTGTCCGGATACTAGTTGGGGATCATTTTCGGTTCGAAGAAGCGTAGATTTAGCAAAAAAACAAGGAGCTGTCGCCGTGATTTTTGTTTCTCGCCCCAATGTGTCAAATCCGCAAAAACCTATTGGAAGTACTTCTCATGGCGAAGGTGTCCAAAATTCAGATATTCCTCAATTTCAATTAGATATTCCGTGGGTCGATACACTTTTGCTCGGAACAAGATATCCATTAAGTCGTTTGGATAACCTAATTGCAAATTTAAAAATGCCTTTTAGTTTGTTTACTCCTTCAAAAATTGAATATGACGTAAAAGCAAATTATACTCCTGATGCTAAAGTGTATAATATTTTAGGATTTATTGAAGGAAGCGACCCCGTTCTAAAATCGGAATATATCATAGTTTCGGCTCATTTAGATCATGTTGGTAAACAAGGAGAAATCATTTACCCAGGTGCGAATGACAATGCATCGGGTTCGGCTGCAGTGTTGGAAATTGCTCGTTTAATTTCCGAAA
>CAZFPO010000009.1:29667-37473 GCA_964521105.1 uncultured Lentimicrobiaceae bacterium
AATGGTTGAAAAAACATGGAAAGGGGGAGGTGCTGATTTATCCGCATTTCATAATATTGGAATATCCGGTTTATATTTTGTGTCGAAAAATTCATACACACATCTTCACTTACCAAGCGATAAACCCGAAACTCTTAATGAGAAACTTTTTGAAGACTTGGTTCGCTTAGTTTATTTGTCGGTATTGGAATTTGAGAAGTAATAGCTTTTTGGCAGACATCAAACGTATCCTTTAGAGTTTTTTCGTTTTCGTTATCAATACTTAGTTGTTAAATTTTACAACTTTCTGTTTTACCAAACCATTTATATCTATTTCGAGCAATATAATCATATACTTTATCGAGCAATTTAGTACTTAAAAACCGAAATATAAGTAGTATTTTAGCCCAGGAATGAACGTTTCGTACAATTACAAACATAGCACCTGATTTAGTGTGAATTTTGAAATTTTCGATAACTACCACACTGTCAATGTGTTTTATGGTTGAAAGAACATCTTGAACAGGGTTGTCTGATTTTATGTATTCGTCAATAGAATAAAATTCAAATTTTTGGGCTTTATCCCTTTTTATTATCCATTGAATAAATCCATTGCATAAAATGCAAATACCATCGAAAATGACAGTGATTTTTTGAGGTTTATCTTCAATTATATTATTCATAATTAATAAACAAAAAGTTCTGTTTTTGGTTTAAATTCAAATTGATTTTTTATGATAGATTTTTCTAATACCCAAAGAGCATTTGCTTATCGATCAAATTTTGAATTGAAAAAAGCTAATTTTTTATTTCAAATGGTTAAATATCCATTTTTAGTTAATGCAATTACAAAAATTGCTTTTGTAGCAAAAAAAATCTATTTTCCAATACATTTATTTATTAAGCCCATGATGTTTAGCCATTTTTGTGGAGGTGAAAATTTGAATAATGCACTAAAAACCAGTAAAAAACTTCAAAATTATCACGTTAAATCCATATTAGATTTTGCGGTTGAAGGCTTAAGTGATGATAAAGCAGTGGATAATATTGTTAAAGAAATAAGCAATTCCATCGAAGAGGCTTCTGAAAATTCAGCCATTGCATTTTCGGTTTTTAAGCCAACAGCTCTTGCATCAGCAGCGTTTCTCGAACGGTTAAACAATTCTCAAAATCTTTCAGAATTGGAAATAGAGTCTAAAAATAAGTTTGAAAAACGATTTGATTTCTTGTGCGAACTGGCTTATAAAAAAGATGTTCGAATACTTATTGATGCCGAAGAGGTTTGTTATCAGGATTATATTGACGCTTTATGCGAAAGAGCCATGATGAAATACAATTCAAAAAAAACTATAGTATATACGACCCTCCAGATGTATCGAAATGATCGATTGGAGTATTTGAATCAATTAATCCTAAAATCGAAAGAATCAAATTTTTATTTAGGCGTAAAATTGGTAAGAGGTGCATACATGGAAAAAGAGAGAGAATTAGCCAATATAAATGGCATAACTTCTCCGATTCATAATACCAAATTTGAAACAGATAATGCATTTAATGCTGCCATTAAATTGATTTTTGAAAATATCACTTCAAGTTCATTGTTTGTTGGAACTCACAATGAAGAGAGTGTTCAACTAACAGTTGACTTAATGAGTAAGTATGGTTTGAAATCAAATGATGAACGAATTTTCATGGCTCAACTTTTTGGCATGAGCGATCATATTACTTTTAATTTGGCATCGGAAGGCTATAATTCAGCAAAATATTTACCTTATGGTCCAGTAAAAGTTACCATTCCATACTTACTTCGACGTGCTCAGGAAAACACTTCAGTGGCAGGACAAACAACAAGGGAACTAGAATTGGTGAAAACGGAAATTCGAAGAAGAAAAAAGAAGTAGGTATTTAGAATCAATAATTATAAAAATAAAAAAAACTCTTCATAATTGAAGAGTTTTTTTATTTTAAAATTAGATTGTTCTACCCGGGTAAACTTTTAAAGCTTCTTCCAAAATATTCATAGAAGTTTGCATATCATCAACATTTAAGCAGAAGCTAATACGAACTTCATCGATACCTCTGTTTGCGGAAGCGTAAAATCCGGTAGCAGGGGCAAGCATTACGGTTTCGCCTTTGAAGTTAAAATCTTCAAGTAGCCATTGACAAAATCTATCCGAATTGTCGATTGGGAAGCGAGCAATAATATAAAAGGCTCCACCAGGGTTAGGGCAATAGCATCCTTTCATTTTATTTATGGCTTCAACAACAGTGTTTTTACGTTCTATATAATCCGATAAAACATTGTCGAAATATTCTTGCGGAGTATCCACTGCTGCTTCTGCCATTATTTGTCCAAAAGTAGGAGGACTTAAGCGAGCTTGAGCAAATTTCATTACAATATTATATAAGGCTTTATTTTTTGTGATAAAAGCACCTACACGAGCTCCACAAGCACTGTAGCGTTTAGAAACAGAATCGACTACAATTACATTGTCTTCTATACCATTTAATAATAAAGTAGAGTAATGCTTTTGATTATCATAGCAAAATTCGCGATAAACCTCATCGGCAATTAGGAATAGATTGTGTTTTTTTACAATGGTGGCTAAAGCTTCAAGTTCTTCTTTGGAGTACAAATAACCCGTTGGATTATTTGGGTTACAAACTAAAATTGCTTTGGTTTTTGGTGTGATTAATTTTTCAAAATCAGCCATTGGAGGAAGTGCAAATCCAGTTTCAATAGATGAATAAATTGGCTTAATAACCACTCCGCTAGATGTTGCAAATCCATTATAGTTTGCATAAAATGGCTCAGGAATGATCACCTCATCACCAGGGTCGAGGCAACTCATAAAAGCAAACAATATTGCTTCGGAGCCACCGTTTGTAACGATGATTTCATTTTCGTCTAATTTAATGTCGTATCGTCCGTAATATTCGACTAATTTTTTACGATACGAAAGAATTCCAGCTGAATGGCTGTATTCAACTATGCTAAGATCGGCATTTTTTAATGCGTCAATAGCATTTTTTGGAGTTTCAATATCAGGTTGTCCGATATTTAGGTGATAAACTTTTACCCCTCTTTTTTTTGCACTATCTGAGTATGGCACAAGTTTTCTGATGGGTGATGAAGGCATTGATTGACCTTTGTTTGAAATTGTTGGCATATCTTTATATTTATTTTATTGTTTTCTAAAAAAAATGTCCCGACTTGAAAAGTCAGGACAAAATTCTTAAAAATATTCAGATAATCAAATAAAATCTGAATAAAGTTTAGGGTTTTAATACATTTTGTGGTTTTTCGGGAATTGTTTCAGTTGGTAAAGCTTCAACATTACCTTTTATTTGAAGCATAACCCTGTCGGTTGTAGCATTTGAGAAAACGGTAATTGTTTTGCTTATTGTACCAATTCGTTTAGTATCGTACTTTACAGTTATTTTTGAAGATTTACCAGGAAGAATTGGTTCTTTTGGCCAATCAGGAACTGTACAACCACATGAGGAAGCAACGTTAGATAAAATTAAAGGCTCTTTACCGATGTTTTTGAAAACAAATTCACATGATCCATCTGCACCTTGCTTAATGTTGCCGTAATCGTGAACGGTTTTTTCAAATTTAATTTCGGGTGCATTAGGGTTTGGTGTAGGATTGGTTGTTGGGGTTGTTGTTTGTCCGAAAATTGTTGTGGCAAACAAGATTGCCGTAATGAATGATGTTAGTTTTTTCATTTCATTCCATTTTTTTAATTGTTAATCCGTTAGTTATTTGCAAAATTAATAAATTTTATTTTGCATAAGGCAATATTATTAAAAATCATGCCACAATGTCAAGACGTTTTAATATTTTTTAAGTTGTTTGTTATTGAATTTTTTTTCGGTTTTTTAACAATTGATTAGTGAGACACGACATCTGAATTTTTTCAATAGTTAATTGATGTATTTTTTGTAAAAAATCGAAAATAAAATTCAATTTATATTTGATAATTCAAATAATATTACTAATTTTGCAGTCCTTAAAAGGAAAATAAACCGATTAAAACGTAATTAGAGATGGCAAAGAAAAGTAAAGATGCTCGTATTCAGGTGATTTTAGAATGCACTGAACAAAAAACTTCTGGAGTTCCAGGAATTTCTAGATATGTTACGACAAAAAACAAAAAAAATACACCTGCTCGTATCGAGCTTAAAAAGTACAACCATTATTTAAAAAAGGTAACTGTACATAAAGAAATTAAGTAAAATATTAAAATTTAATATCCATGGCAAAGAAAGTTGTTGCAACCCTGAAAACTACCACCGGTAAAGATTTTGCAAAAGTAATCCAAATGGAACGTTCACCAAAAACAGGTGCATACACGTTTAAAGAAACTTTTGTGGCTACCGAACAAATAAAAGAATTTTTAGCAAAGAAATAATTTTTTTGAATTTTTTTGTTGCTAAATTCCTTTTTCATTTTTTTATGAGAAAGGAATTTGGTTTTTATATAGTTGAAGTAAATTAAAAAAGGTATTTTTGCAAGAAAATTTGAATTATGGGAATTTTTTCGTTTTTTTCAAAAGGGGATAATAAAGAAAAACTAAATAAAGGTTTGGAAAAAACCAAAGAAAGTGTTTTTTCCAGAATTTCCCGAGCCATTGTTGGTAAATCGAGGGTTGATGATGAAGTTTTAGATAATCTTGAAGAGATACTCATCACTTCAGATGTGGGTGTTGAAACTACATTGCGAATTATTAAACGCATCGAAGAACGTGTTTCAAAAGACAAGTACATGGGAACTTCGGAGTTAAACTCCATTTTAAAGGAAGAAATCAGTATGTTGTTGTCCGAAAACCACGCAAACGAGCTTTTAGATTTTGACATTCCAAAATTAGACCGACCTTATGTTATAATGGTTGTTGGAGTTAATGGTGTTGGTAAAACAACAACTATTGGAAAACTTGCCAATCAATTTAAACAAAAAGGTTATTCCGTGGTGCTTGGAGCTTCCGACACGTTTAGAGCGGCTGCTGTTGATCAGCTTAAGATTTGGGCTGATAGAGTAGGAGTGCCCATCGTTACTCAAGGAATGAATGCCGACCCTGCTGCTGTTGCTTTTGATACTTTAAGTTCTGCAGTTTCAAAAAAAACAGATGTGGTAATTATTGATACAGCTGGACGTTTGCACAATAAAATTAACTTGATGAACGAGTTAACCAAAATTAAAAACGTCATGAAAAAAGTTATTCCTGACGCACCCGATGAGGTTTTGTTAGTTTTAGATGCTTCTACCGGACAAAATGCCATTGAACAAGCTAAACAATTTACGGCTGCAACCGACGTTAACGCATTGGCTTTGACTAAATTAGATGGTACAGCTAAAGGAGGTGTAGTAATTGGAATTTCTGACCAGTTTAAAATTCCAGTAAAATATATTGGAGTAGGCGAAAAAATCGATGACTTGCAAATCTTTAATAGCAAAGAGTTTGTCGATTCATTGTTTAGTTAGTTAATGATGAAAATAACCATCGACAATCAATCGGGTTTTTGTTTCGGAGTTGTTCGAGCTATCGACATGGCTGAACAAATATTATCCAATGAAAAAACTCAATTGTACTGTCTGGGCGAAATTGTTCATAATAACGAAGAGGTAAATCGACTTCATCGTAAAGGAATGAAAACTATTTCACACAATAATATACAAGATTTAAAAAATCAACATTTACTCATCAGAGCTCATGGCGAACCTCCAAAAACATACCAGTTAGCCCAGCAAAATAATATTACAATTCATGATGCAACTTGTCCGGTTGTGCTTAAATTGCAACAACGCGTTAAAGCTGGGTACAAAGAAATGTTGAAAGTAAATGGTCAGGTTTTAATTTTTGGAAAAAAAGGTCATGCCGAAGTAAATGGATTGGTGGGACAAACTGATGGTGATGCAATCGTTATTGAATCAATCAGCGATTTATCATTAGTCGATTTTACTAAACCTTCGCGATTATTTGCCCAAACAACAAAAAGCGTTGAGGATTTTAAAGAATTGGAAGTCGAAATTATAAAACGATATACCGCATTAAATGGTATTGAAAAATTTAATTTTAAGGCATACGACACTATTTGCAGGCAAGTAGCTAATCGAAAACCACAATTGCAAATATTTGCAGGTGAGCATGATGTAGTATTGTTTGTATCGGGTAAAGAAAGTTCAAATGGCAATTATCTTTTTGATGTTTGTAAACAAATAAATCCATCTACTTATTTTATTTCAAATGAGCAGGAAATTGAACGTGAATGGTTCTATCCAGATGTAAATTCGGTTGGAATTTGCGGAGCCACTTCTACGCCAATGTGGTTGATGAAAAGAGTTGCTGATTTTATTCAAACTTTTAATCCATAAAATGAATTTAAAACGATTGCAACTACATAATTTTAAAAACTTCGCAGAAGCGGATATTTTACTTCATCCAAAAATTAATTTTTTTGTGGGAGATAATGGGGTAGGTAAAACAAATTTAATGGATGCAATTCATTATCTCTCGTTTTGCAAAAGTTTTTATAATAATAATGATCAACTAAATGTTTTACATGATTGCGATTTTTTTGCTATTCATGGTCATTACGATGACATCAATAATCAAGATAATGTTTTGGTTAGTTGTATTTTGAAAAAAGATGTTCGTAAGGTTTTTAAATTCAATAAAAAAGAATACGGTCGTATGTCCGAACACATTGGTTTAATACCTTTGGTAATGGTTTCGCCTTACGACGTGGATTTGATAAATCAAGGGAGTGAACATCGTCGAAAATATTTCGATGGCGTAATTTCCCAATTTGACAGGCTTTATTTAGATGATTTAATCAATTATAACCGAGTTTTACAACAGCGAAATGTGTTGCTAAAAACTATGGTCGAACAACATCGTTTCGAGATGCAAACCATACAAATTTGGGATGTTCAGATGATTGAACTGGGTCAGCGAATTCACGAACGCCGAAAAGCTTTTTTGGAACAATTAAAACCCGTTTTGCAAGAGTTTTACGAATTTCTCACTAATGGAAAAGAAAAAATTGATATCGAATATCAATCTCAATTTTCGGGCAGAAACTATGCGGATGTTCTCAGAGAAGCTTTTGATAAAGACCGATTTGCACAGTATTCCACGGTTGGAATTCATAAGGATGATTATTTGTTTAAAATGAATACATATCCGATTAAACGTTTTGGCTCTCAGGGGCAACAAAAGTCGTTTTTAATGGCACTAAAACTAGCTCAGTTTTCATATACATTTCAAATTAAACTCGTTAAACCACTACTTTTATTAGATGATATTTTTGATAAATTAGACGAAAATCGTGTGTCAAAAGTGATTGAACTAGCTGGTGATGGAAAATTAGGGCAGGTTTTTATTAGCGACACTCACCTCGAACGAATTCAAAACTTGTTTGCTCGCTTGGATTTACCATACAAATGTTTTAAAATTGAAAATAATTCTGTTACCGAAATCAACTCATAATTATTATGGCTAAATCTAAGGACTTATTTTTAAAAGATGCTCTAAAAATGTTTTTAGCTGAATATAAAAATAATACGCAATACAACGAAATGCGAATTTCAAAGGCTTGGCAGGAGATTGTGGGACCTCATTTTTGTAATCATACCATAAATATTAGCATAAAACATAAAACGCTTTTTGTGCGAATGGATTCCGCTTCGGCAAAATATGAACTATACATGGGTAGAAATCTCCTAATTAAGCACATAAATAAAAATATTGGCGAAAATCTGGTTGAGAGGATTATGTTTCAGTAAGACAATTACGAATTGCTCAATTACGAATTACGAAT
>CAZFPO010000009.1:37573-55927 GCA_964521105.1 uncultured Lentimicrobiaceae bacterium
AATTACGAATTGTTCAATTACGAATTACGAATGAATCAATTACGAATGGTTCAATTACGAATTACGAATGAATCAATTACGAATTGCTCAATTACGAATTACGAATGAATCAATTACGAATTGTTCAATTACGAATTACGAATGAATCAATTACGAATGGTTCAATTACGAATTACGAATTTTTCAATTACGAATTGCTCAATATTTTTATTTTAGTTTTGCTTTCATGGAGATTTGAATTTTTCCAATTATTCTGCATAGTTCATCGGCGTCTGCAATTAAGCCGTCGGCTTCATCAGGGGTTAAATAGTTGGTTGCTTTTAAAAGTTTTAGCCAGTACACTGTTTCTCGGGCTTCTTTATACGATATGCTGATTTTTGCGATAAAATCTCTTGTTGATTGACCACCAATTGCTTCTTCAGTGTTTGCTCCAATAGATGTTCCAGAGCGAATGAGTTGTTTTGAAAGGATAAATTCCTTTTTTTCATTTGTAAGATGCTTGTATAAATTGATAATTTTTACTGCAAAATCAAAAGATTTTTGTTGAATGATGTTCTCAGATTTCATGTTAGGCTTTTTAGTTTACAAAGGAATTCATGAATAATTAAATTGTTTTCTACTGTTTCATTTGATTAAAATTTGACAATATTTCTAACATTTTTTTAATTTTTTCGGGACTTACGCTCCATTCTGCCGAATTATTATTGGTAGAAGACATGTTAACAGTATGGTGATTTTTGTTTATTTTAATTTTTGCTGAAGAATGATATTCTTGAGCATTACATGTTTTATGAAGATTGACAAGGTTGTTTTCATCAACTCCCGAACCAGGCATCATAATGATTCTATTGCTTGCAATTTTAACTAATTCTGCAATTAAATCGGCTCCTTGCGGTGCTGTTTCTTTAAGTCCAGAAGTTAAAATACGGTGAAAGCCACAATCAATAATATCTTCCAAAGCCGAAAAGGGATTATCGGTTCTATCAAAAGCACGGTGAAACGTAAGTTGCATTCCGTCAGCTACTTTTATAAGATTTTTACAGTTTTGTGTATCCACAAAATTTTCGGAATTTAAAATGCCTAAAACAACACCTTCAACTCCAATTTCTCTGCAAAATTCAATGTCTTTTTTCATTATTTGTAATTCAGCATCACTGTATACAAACCCACCACCTCTTGGACGAATCATTACATAAAATGGAATTTTAAGATGCTCTTTTGCCCATAAAATTGTTCCATGTGAGGGTGTTATTCCTCCTTCGGAAATAGATGAGCAAAGTTCTAATCGATGTGCCCCTGCATCTTTGGCAATAATTGCACTTTCAATGTCGAAAACGGGAATTTCTAAAATCATTTTATCGTATTTATTTTCAAGGATAATATTGCAAGCTATTTCTGTAAAATAATCTTTAGTATTTCATCCCCAATACCAATTCTGTAACCATCAGACATAAACTTTATTTTCCCCTCCGAAGTGATTAAGGATACAAAGGGTAGATTTTTAGGTTTATTTTTAGCAAATAGATTGAATAATTTTTTGTTTTTGTCTAAAAGAAAGAGGGATTGCGAAGGCAAACCTTTGAAGTAGGTTGTGTTAAAAGTAGAACTCAAAATTTCGGGGAAAAGAATAAATAAAATGTTGCCGTTCCATTTTTCTAAATCCGTTTTAACCAATGCTAAATCGTGCATTACATGTTTTGATGGTTCCTTATCAGGGTCGATAAAAACGATTAACATTCCGTTTTTATTTCGATTTTTTATAAGATTAAATGTTTTGTTGCTATTAAACTCTTGTAGTTCAATATTTTCTAAGAAAACAAAACCATAATTTTCTTTTTTTACATTAATTTCTCGAATTGATACAGGAATTGTCATTTGAGTGCTTGGAGGTAAGTTGAAAAATGAAAGTCTAGTCATAACAGTCCCGTCACTTAGCCTATTCCCGGTAACTAAAAGATAATCTCCAGCAAATACAGTTAATTTTTCACCTTCAAATTCGGAAAGAGATTTGCCTTCGGGATATTCTAACGTTTGATAGCTACCCTCATTTAACCGACTCAAGGTAAATGAGTTGTAGTATTTAATATGATTATTTTTTGTCGGATTGGAAAATGTTATGATTGCATTTTGAAAGGTGTTTTTTTCTGTTTTTTTGTCGAGCCAAACATTTACCCATTCATTAGCAGCATAATATTGAGGTACTTCTGTTTCGGGATTAATTCTGGCAGCAATTCCGAAAGTTCGGCATAAAGCCACAAAGAAAATATTTCGCGAACGGCTGTCTGCAGATCTTAATTTAAAAACGCCGATAGGAGTGATGGGGTTTCGAGAAAGGATGTTCGCTTTATTGTCAATACGAATGCGTTTTTTTACCCAGTCGATTAATATTTCGGTAGTAATTTCCGAGGCTTGAAGTTGCATCGGCATCTCTTTTTTCAAAAAACTTCGCCATGCTACTAAATTTTCAGTTAAAATTCTACCATTTAAAATGTAATTTGCATATATATCCAAACTTAATCCAGTATTTTTGGTAGAAGGTGCTTCCAATAAATGATCTAATAGTATGGAACTAGTAACATCTCGTAAATCTTTTTCGGAAATTGCATTTAAAAGAAGTACTGCTTCGGCATGTAGATTTTTTGGGCATTGATTTAAAAACTTAATAATTTCGTCATGATTTCCATAGCTTCGGACAATAAAACCTATCACATCGTTTGGTTCATAGCCAAGTTCAATAGCAATTTGTTGAGCTTGTAAAGAATCTTTAAAAGTGCTCATATACAAGGAACGGATGGAATCTTCAGAAATAATTCGTTGCCGATTTTTTTCAGTTTTAGATCCCGAATATTCAGCAATAAATTTTCCAGTTGGAGGAGTGAAATTTAAATCGAAGGTTCTTGTTTCGATTGGTTTTTGCGTAATTTTTAGTTTTATGGTATCAGTTTCAGATACAGTTACCTTTTTAATGTCGTAATAATTTTCAAAATTTGCCCAAACAATGAGTTCGCCTAATCCTAAACTTATCTCCGTTAGTCCATTTTGGTCTGTTTTTGTTCGAGCGATGGGGAAAAATTCAGCATAATTGTAAATTGTAAAGTCAACATTTGCATCTTCAATTGGATTATTGTTTTCATCGGTAACTAAAACTGTTATTTTTTTGGTTTCAGCATAGTTTTTAATCAGATTTAATTCCGAAAATTCACTTTGTTGTGAAATTACCTCTTCCTTGCCAAAATATCTTCCGTATGTTCTAGTATGGACGAGCATCGAACGGGAAGCAGGAAATGCAAACCAGCCCATATTTAACTCTGGTTCTGGTTCACACGCTCCCATAAAGTACCATTTTCCGTCAATCCAAACTTCAACCCATGCGTGATTATCATCGCTGTGTGCCCAACGTGGAGTATAAACTTGACGAGCTGGAATTCCAACAGTTCGGAGAGCAGCAACAGTAAAAACAGATTCTTCTCCACATCTTCCAAAAGAATATTTTAAAGTATTCATTGGCGAACTTGTGCGGCTATCAGAGCCTTTATACGTTACTTTTTCGTGACACCAATGATTTATTTCCAATGCTGCATCGTACATGCTTAATCCTTGAACTCGATTTTTCAACTCCTGATAATATGCTGTTCGGAAGCTATCCAGATTTTCGTTATTAACCCTAATTGGAAGAACAAAATGCAGGAATTCATCTTCTGGAATATTTTTAACCCATGGAATTTCTTTCTTAGCCTTTAATGTGATTCTAATATGATTTAAAAAGAATTTTCCATCATAATCGGCTAAATCACTTAAAGGCATATACGCATACAGAAATTTTAGAGCGTATTTTTCGTCTGTTGTTTTAGCTTCATTTAATATATCAAATATTAATGGCGATTTATGTAAAAATAACAATTTTTGAATTTCAAATAATTTATCAATGTCATCAATCCTTTTTTGATTTTGAATAATTTGGCTATTGCTAACAAAAACAGTGAAGCAAAAGATGATTAAGATTAATACTTTTTTCATGGTTTATTCTTTTTATTTTTTTCTTTTTATTTTTTTCACCATATAAGGAATATAATGGAATATAAGTTTTTAGCTTTTTCTTATATGGGACTTATATGTCTTATATGGTTCAATTTTATTAATTAATTTCAATTTCGCTAACAAATAGCCAAGCATTATTTCCTTCACCAGGTTTACCCGATTCAATTATGCCTGCTCGTTCAATGTGAATTTTGATATAACGTGCAAAAAATGGTACACTTTTAATCGTCATAATTCTTCCAATTTTATTAATGGAATCGGCATTTAGTTCACCAAAAGTAATAAATGTTATTCCATCTGATGAAAATTCAACCATCATCTTTTTAGGAAGATAAATCCAGCTTGCTTCGGCTTTTAATGCATGAACGGTAACTTCGGAAATTTCTTTTATTTCACCCAAATCGAGGATCGCTTCCATGGGTGTATTCGAAAATCCCAGCCACTCTTTACCATTCCATGGAACTCTGCCCGAAATGCCGTCAACCAAAGTAAATGAACCGCCATAGTTATAATAAGTTGATGGTGGGTAAGTGAGTGTGATTTTTGCACCGCTTGATTTTGAAATGATAAATTTTTGCTCAGCTTTACCTCTGATTTTTCCATTTTTATCGATGACTTTTGCGAAAAAAGTACCGCTTTTTTGGATTTCAATTGGTTTAGAATATTTAGTATCCTCTGAAGCTGTATTTGGGTTATCTTCAATGTGGTAAAAAATATCTCCCATCTGAAATGCTTGCGAAAGTTGAAAATATAATTTCTGATTAACAGTGTCTGTTATCACTGTTTTTTTTATTTCAAAAATTGATTTTGAGTAATTTATATTTCTACTGTCAAAAGAATCAAAGTGTTGAAGAAGGCGATGTCTGAAATTTTCATAATTTCTTTTTTCAATTGGTGACCAAACCACTTCGGATAATGCACACATTCGTGGTAAAATCATGTATTCTACATGCTGCTCATTACCAATATATTCTGTCCAAAGATTGGCTTGAGCTCCTAAAATGTATTTTTTTTCAAAATCATTTAAAGAGTCGGGGATAGGTTCAAAGGAATATACTTTTTCGATTGGAACAAAGCCACCAATGGCTAATGGTTCGTTAGTTGGGTCACCCTGATAATAATCAAAATAGCAGAATGAGTTTGGTGTCATTACCACATTATGCTTGAGTTTAGCTGCATGAAAACCACCTTCGGTTCCTCGCCACGACATAATAGCAGCATCTTCAGCTAAGCCACCTTCTAGAATTTCATCCCAACCAATAATCTTGCGATTATGACTGCTCAAAAATTTTCCGATACGTTGAATAAAATAGCTTTGTAATTCTTCTTCATTTTTCAAACCTTCGCTTTTCATACGTGACTGACAAACGGGACATTTTTTCCAGTTAATTTTCGGACATTCATCGCCGCCAACATGAATGTAAGTATCTGGAAAAAGATCAATAACTTCCAACAATACATCTTCCAGAAATTTGAAAACAGTATCTTTTGTACAGAAGACTTGATCAAAAACGCCCCAAGTTTTTTCTACATCAACTTTTTTTTCATTACACGAAAGGTAAGGATAAGCCGATATAGCAGCCATTGCATGTCCGGGCATTTCAATTTCAGGAACGATTGTGATGTGTCGTGATTTTGCATAAGCAACCACTTCCCTAATATCATCTTGAGTGTAAAAACCGCCATATTTATTGCTGTCTGCAATTTGCTCTTCATCGCTCGAATGACCGATAAGTGTCCCTTTACGCCATGCTCCAACGTGAGTGAGTAATGGATATTTTTTGATTTCAATCCGCCAACCCTGATCGTCGGTTAAATGCCAGTGAAATGTATTCATTTTGTATTCAGACATATAGTCTAAATATTTGAAAATAAATTCTTTAGGAAAAAAATGACGACTCACATCTAAATGCATTCCTCTCCACGAAAAACGAGGATAATCATAAATATTTACACAGTTGAGATTTGTACTATTCTCAATCTTAACGGGTAGCATTTGAGTTAGACTGATTAAGCCATAAAAAATTCCTGCTTTATCGCCCGAAATGGTGATTTTTCGAGAATTCATTTTAATTTGATAGGCTTCTTTGGGTAAATTTTTCACTAAAATTAGTTCAATATATTCGTTCTCTGAAGGTTTTTTTACTGAGGATAAGGTGAAATTATAACGTTTGTTTAAAATGGAATTGAATACGGTTATTTCACTTTTTAGCTCAGAATTTGATGTTAAAATTTTCGTATTCTTGCCGAAATTAAATTCTTCATTTGTGGTTTCTATCGAAACTGGTGTTGGAATTATAGCTGATAATTTGTTCTGAGAAACAACATTTTGCAGGATAACAGAAATAATTAATATTGTAAAAAAATATTTTTTCATGAGAAGGAATTTAATCTGCAATTTACTATTTTTTTTGAAAGGATAAAATTAGCTTTATGGATTTTGATTTTTATTCAGGTTTTTTTCACCATATAAGGAATAGAAGGAAATATAAGGTTTTGGTTTTTTCTTATATGGAACTTATATGTCTTGTATGGTTCGTTTTTTAAAAGAAACTAAAATAGCCACGAAGAAACTAAGCCACGAAGTTACACAATGAAAACTTAGTGAACCTTAGAGTCTTAGTGGCAGAAAAAAATTACACAGTGTTGCACAGATTGCTTCGCAATATCACAGTGTTTCACAGTTTCCCAGCCCGATCCCCCAAAATTCCTAAAGTGGCGAGCCAACGCTCTAAATACTAAACCGTTTTTCACAGATTGTTTCGCAAATTCACAGTGTTGCACGGTGGAAATACTACAAAAATTTGTTACTCAGAGTGGAGCAATAGCTGAACAAAGAGTCTATTTTAGAAATAGATGCCTGCCTGCGGAAGATAAACCTACGCTTCACTACATTTCTCCGACCTTTGGCGGATGCATGGCAACTATTAAATCTGGAGCAATGAAGAATTACCACATAGAAACATAGATTTGCATAGCCACAATAGCGTTTATTACAGAAATTCCTATGTGCCTATGTGTTTAAAAAGAAGAATCTCTATGTGCCTATGTGTTTTAAAAGAAAAATTTACCACATAGAAACATATATTTGCGTAAGCACAATAGACTTTTATTCAAAAATCCCATGTGCCTTTTCGTTCCGAAAAATGAATCCCTATGTGCCTATGTGTTTTAAAAGAAGAGAAAAGAAAACTTAGTGAACCTTTGAGTCTTAGAGTCTTAGTGGCAGTGAACGGAACAATGTTTTTTATCACAAATATTCACGAATTCACTAATGAAATATTTTAAACTTTGTGCAGTTGAATTGTTGGCGACATAAAAAATCTATTTTCCCGTGAATTAAAAAAAAGAAATTGAATAAGTTTTTAGTACCACATTTTATTTTAATTTTAATGTCTCAAAATTTGATTTGAATATGTCGTCATGGAAGGATATGTTTGATTTTAACAGGAGAGAACTTAACGGTTCTTTAGTGTTGCTATTTATCCTGTTAATAATCATTATTATCGGTTTTTTGATTCCAAAGTTTATTGTTCCTTCTTATATAATTTCTCAGGATAAACTTAGTGAATTGCAACAATTTACGGCTCAACGAAAAATCATCTCAGATTCGGTAAATAATTCAAAGCGGAAAAGTTATGATGTTGATTTTCAACGAATGGACTATTCAATTACAAAACAAGAATTGACTCCTTTTCCATTTAATCCCAATAATTTACCTGAGGACGAATGGAAGAAAATGGGATTGAGCGATAAGCAGATTAAATCCATTAAAAATTATGAAAGCAAGGGCGGAAAATTTCGGACAAAAGAAGATTTTAAGAAAATGTATACCATTAGTGATGAGGAATATGCTATTTTAGAACCATTTATAAATATTCCGGTGGATACTTTGCCCAAATATCCCAAAAGCACGTATTCCAAAATTGATTTTAAGCACGAGCCAATTGACCTAAATAAAGCGGATACTTTCGATTTACGGAAAATACCCGGTATCGGTGTTGGATTATCGAGACGTATTTATAATTATCGACAAAAATTAGGTGGTTTTTATGACAAAAGTCAATTGTTTGAAGTGTTTGGAATGGACAGTGCTCGTTATCAGAGTGTATCGCCATACATTTCGATTAATAATGCCGAAATAACGAAAATAAATATTAATAAAGCTACGGTTAAAGAGCTCATTAAGCATCCATATATTGATTATTACATCGCAAAATCAATTGTGGTTTATCGGGAAGAAAAAGGCGCTTTTAAGAAAGTAGAAGAACTAAAAGAAGCTACGTTGATGTATGATGAGTTGTTTAATAAGCTTAAAAATTATATTACAGTAAATTGAAAATTAATAAATTGAGTAGATGTTAGCATTGGTGAAAAATGAAAATTATATTAAGAATACATTACAAATAAGGTATGTATTGTTGTTGCTATTATTGAATCCAATTCTGATTTTTTCTCAAAATATTTCCGAAATTGATAGTTTAAATAAACTTGCCGAATCAAAACGTTTTTCCGATCCTGATAAATCATTTCAAATCAGTAATATTGCTATTGAAAAATCGACAAAAATAAATTATTTCAAAGGACTTGGCGAAGCATATAAAACGATTGGTACACTTTATCTATTTTCATCCGAAAATGAGGAAGCATTAAAATTTTATGAATCGGCACGAATGGAATTCAAAAAAGCAAACTTTATTGAAGGCGAAGCAGCATGTTTGAATAATATGGCATTGATATACAGTTCGAATGGCGATTATCAAAAAGCCTTATCAATGAATGTTGAATCCTATTTAATTGAGAAAAAGTTGAATAACGAAGTAGGAATGGCTCAATCCTTAGATAATATTGGAACAATTTATTACTATTTTGGACAAAAAGGTCGTGCCTTGAATCTTTTTATTGAATCTGTAAAAATTACTTGGAATAAAAGTGAATACGAAATTTTTGCACAAACCTTAACCCATATTAGTAGCGTTTTAAATGATTTTGGGTATTATCACATGTCGATTTTGGTAAATAATACTTCATTGTTTTTAATTTCCAAATTAGCAAATTACAAAACAATGGCTGATGCTTTAAATAATGTTGCTTTTGCATATTATAATTTAAATGACTATTCAAAAGCATTAAAATTTATACATCTATCGCTTGAATGTCGTGAAATTTTAGGAGATATTCGAGGGATGATGGTTTCGTATGGAATTGCAGGAGCAATATATAGAGATATTGGAAATTTTAATTTATCTAATCAGATGTTTGTTAATGTACTCAAATTAGCTCAAGATGTAGGCAATAAGCGACAATCGGCAATCGCCTTATCGTACATTGGCGAAAATCTTAGGCTGAATGGCGAGCTCGAAAAATCGATGAATTATTTTTCAGAAAGTATAAACATCAGTGAAGAAATAGGAGTAAAAGATATTTCGTCGGAAACATATTTGTTTATGGCAAAAGTATATTTTCAAATGAAGGAGATGCAAAGAGCATTTGTTTATTGGTCATTGAGCCAAAATGGATAATGTTAGAAAAAGTCGTTTACTAATTTTGAAGTTTTTAGTATATTTGCTTATAATTATTTTGATTTCATGCAAGCATTAAATTTACCTTCGTATGATGTAAAAATTGAACGCCGAGATAATAAGGATTTCATTTGGGACTTTATTCGGAAAAAATACTATCGGCTAACAAAAGAGGAGTGGGTGCGGCAACATTTTTTAAACTTTCTTGTTAAACATAATGGATTTCCAGTGAGTTTAATAGGAGTGGAAAGAAAAATCATGGTAAATAATATGGAAAAACGTTTTGATATTTTAGTTTTCAAATCAACCGGCGAACCTCAGATAATTATCGAATGTAAAGCACCAGAAATTCATATTACTCAACAAACATTTATGCAAGCATCAAATTATAATACCGTTTTAAAAGCTCCTTATTTAGTCATAACAAATGGGCTGGAACACCATTGTGCATTTGTTGATTTTAATTCCAAATCCGTTCAATTTTTAAGTTCAATTCCAAACTATGTTACATTAAAATCTAATGAATTATGAGGCGTTTAATCCTGTTTTTAATGCTCGTTCCATGTATCGTTAATGCACAAATGTTAGCGATTGATTTTAATAATACGGTTGATAAAACATTAATTGTAAAAGTTAAAAATGAATATCGTTCAAGTTGTTTCGATAATAGAATTGATATCGACGACTTTATAAAATTTACAGTTGATTTTGGAGTAAACAAAGTGTTTAAATTGTTTCCAAAAGTTGCTTCTCCTGAAACAAAATTTAATGCATTTAACGAACCATTAACCGATTTGTCATTAATTTATCAAATTGAATATCAGAAAGATATATCCTTACAAATGGCAGTAATTTTTCTGAACAAACTTGATGTTTTTGAGTACGTTGATGTAAAACATTTTTATAAACCACTCTACACTACAAATGATCCAAATCGTGGCTCGCAATACTATTTGACAAAAATTATGGCTTATGAAGCTTGGGATATTTCAAAAGGAGATTCAAGTGTGGTAATAGCAATTATTGATACGGGTAACGATTTTACCCATAACGATTTAAAAAATAAAGTAGCTTATAATTATTTAGACCCAATCGATGGAATTGATAACGATAATGATGGTTATTTAGACAATTATATGGGTTGGGATTTTGGGACAAACGATAATAATCCGCAAATAACATCTGGAAATCATGGTGTTTTTGTTGCCGGGATAGCCGCTGCCCAAACAGATAATGGAATTGGGATTTCGGGAGTGGGATTTTTAACCAAATATTTGCCCATTAAAATAGCCGATCAAAACGAAGTTTTAGTAAGTGGCTATGAAGCCATTGTTTATGCAGCGGATCATGGAGCACATATTATTAATTTATCTTGGGGTGGAAAATTATTATCCGGAAGTACTTTTGAACAAGATGTAATAAACTATGCTACCTTTAATCGTGGAAGTTTAATTGTTGCTGCTGCTGGCAACGATGGTAATTCAATTCCCTTTTATCCAGCATCATACAAAAATGTATTGAGTGTTTCGATGACAGATGCAAATGATGCTAAAGTGGCTAGTTCATCGTATGGCTATTATGTGGATATCGCTGCTCCAGGCGGAAATGTATACTCAACTATTCAAGGTAATAGTTTTGCTTCATCATCAGGAACATCTTTTGCATCGCCTATAACTGCAGCATGTGCGGCAATTGTTAAAAGCTATTTTCCCACCTATTCACCTTTACAAATTGCCGAACAACTAAGAGTAACCTCTGATGTAATTGATACAATGCAAATGAATAGTGATTTTTATAATCTTTTTGGTTATGGTCGAGTGAATTTATTTAGAGCTCTTTCTGTTAATACTTCACCATCGATAAGACTAATCGATGTGAATTTTGTTGGAAAAAATCCAAGTCAAATTAAAGCAGGCGACACTATATTTTTTAATGCAAATTTTAAAAATTTTCTTCAGCCTAATCAAAATTTAATGATAAAACTAAAATCTTTATCCACTTATTTAACTGTTTTGGATTCAATACATGCTTATGGAGCAGTAGGAACTTTGGTTTCGTTTTCGAACCCAACAGTTTATCGCATTATTGTTCATAATAATATCCCATTTGACGAAATGATAGATTTAAAATTTGAATTTGTCGATGAAAACTATTATGGCTATGATTATTATCAATTTGCAGTAAATCAAACGTATATCACAGTTGATGAAAATAGAATTACTACCACATTTACAAATAATAGTCGTATAGGTTTTGCCGATAATTTATTTAAACAGGGTGAGGGATTTCGTTATGACGATGGAAGTCAGTTGTTTTATGTTGGCGGATTAATGTTAGGTACGGGTACAAATAATGTTTCGGACAATGTTTATAGTCAAAATGGTTATGATGATGATTTTATCAATGTAATTCAACCATATAAAGTACAAAATTCATTAATGGCAGATTTTGAAGCAATTACCGAATTTAACGACAATGGAGCCGGATTAAATAAATTAAATGTTGTGGTGAAAAATAGAGTGCTAGCATGGAATACCCTTCAAACAGAAAAGTTTATCATCCATGAATTCACTATTGTTAATTCAGGAATAATACCACTAAATAATTTATACGCAGGACTATTTATCGATTGGGATTTAAAAGAATCAATTTATAATAGAACAAAATACGATCCTTATCAAAAAATGTTGTATTCTTGGTCGCCTAATAGTGGTAAATATGGTGCAATTACGGCGTTATCAAATCATCTTTTCAATAGATATGCTTTTGATATGAACGGGTCAAATTTAAGTATTCAGGTTTCTGATGGTTTTACGGATGTTGAAAAATACACCGCAATGACATTAAATCGCGATTCGGCAGGGTATAATGGTAGTGGAAATGATGTGGCTAATTTGTTAACATATGGACCGTTTAATTTGTTGCCTAATGACTCTGTAACCGTTGCATTTTCAATTATTGCTGGGGATAATCCATTAGATTTATCACAGTCGGCTCAAAATGCAAGGATAAAATATTTTAATGAAGCGTCTGTATCTCAAAGTTATTCTTCGCAAACCAACTTTAAATTGTATCCAAATCCAGCTAATGAAACTTTATTTATTGAAATAGCGGAGCAAATAAAGCAAATAAAAATTATTGACATACATGGTAAAAGATGCCTTTTTGATGCGAATAACAATCATGGTACAATTAAAATTTCATTAAAAAATCTTAATACAGGTTTGTATATTATCCAAGTTATAACCGATAAAAACACTTATAATTCACGATTTATAAAATTTTAACGACAAAATTTTTATCTCTACTGGTTTATAAAAAGTAATAATAATACAATAAATGTTGTAGGTTTGTGTTTATTTGTTCGATGAAAAAGGCAGTTTTTTTATTTTCAATTTTAATAATTTCAACATTTTCCTTGTTTGGTCAGGAGATTTATATACTGCGTGGACAAATTGTTGATCAAAAACATGAGCCAATTCGTAATGTTCACGTTATCAATCGTAGTGCTTTTTATGGAACAAGTTCTAATAATGAAGGTTTTTTTCAAATTCCTGTAACCAATTCAGATAGCTTACTAGTTACATGTGTTGGTTATAAGCCATTTTTGTTTTTAGCACCAGTAAATAATAATACAATAAACCATGATATAAATATTACATTAGTTTCGGATACAATTTTTTTACAAGAAACTCTAATTCGTCCTTTTCCTTCCTCATGGAGTGCATTTAAGCAGGAGGTAACTCAATTAAAACTCACTGAACCAATTATTAGTAAAGTGTTTGAAAAACTTGCAACTCCAGTATATTCTCCGAAGGGCGGTTTAATTATGCCTGGACCAGTTTCAATCTTATATTCATTGTTTAGTAAAGAGGCTAAACAAGCTCGTAAAATGGAGGAAATTAATCATTTTGAAAGTATCAGAACTCGATTATTTGCAAAAGTTTCCAAAGAATCTATTTTAAAGATATACCACTTATCTTCGGAATTGGAACTTGACAACTTTTTGTTTTACTGCAATTTGCCCGACGAATTTATTTTAAGAGCTCCTGCTTATGATATCGTTGTAAAACTAAACGAGTGTTACCTTGAATATTCAAAATAACACTCGTTGTTAAAAATATTTGGATAAAATTATTTTATTAAAATTAGCTTTTTATTCATAACTATTCCATCGCCTTCAATTCCAATATAGTAAAATCCATTGCTCAATCCTTCCAAATTTATGATTTGAGAATTTTCTCCTGTATAGAAATTTGTTTTGTTGGATATTATTTGAACAACGTTTCCAATTTCATCATAAACCTTTATGGTTAATGTTGATGTATGGTTAAGATTGAAGTTTAGCATTATGTTTATGCCGTTTGTTGGATTAGGGTGAATAAATACATTATGAATTAAAGCATTTTCATTAATTGCAGTTGGGTCATTTACGACAATATATTCTGTTTTATTCATTGAATTATGTCCAAAGCTGTTTTGAGCCGTTAGGGAAACATCATAAACACCCGGTGTAAAGTAAAATACAGTTGGATTTTGAGCGTTTGAAGTTGCCGGAGTTCCACCTTCAAAATTCCACAACCATGAAGTAGGTAGATATAAGCTATTATCGGTAAAAATTACGGAATTTGATGAGTTAATCGTTGTATTATTTGCTGAAAAATCAGCAATAGGAGCTAAGATTGATGTGGTAATATTTTGTGTTATTGAATCTGTTCCGCACAAGCCATTAGCAATTAATTTTGTCATGAAAGTTTCAGTGGCATTAAAATCATGAATTGGATTTATTTCGCTTGAAGTATTTCCATCTCCAAATTTCCATTCGTATGAGTTTGCATACAAACTGCTATTATTAAATTGAACGGTAGCACCATTTACTTGAGATATGAAGTTTGGAACTGGAACGGGCAAAATATCTGCTATCATAACTTCGGTAGGACTATAACAATTTGGTTCGCGAACTTCCCAATCGTAAAAATAATAGTAGTTCCCCGGTGCATTATATTGTGGTAACGAAGCACTTGATTCGGTAATACTGATTAATCCGTTAATAGTGTATGGATAGGTAGCAGTTTGGTTATTATTTCGATAAAGATTTGGAGAACCAATGCAAGCCAATTGAAATCCTGTGCCAACCGGAATATTAAAGTTTAATGTAACCCGACTAGAACCAGCAGGAATATTAACAGTTTTTGTTGCAATCACATTTGCCGAAGCATCTCTGAGTTGAATGGTTCTATTTCCTGATCCACCCGAATATACTTTTACCGAAACCAACGAAGTGGGAGAATAGCAATTAAAAATTAAATAGTGAACATTAGTTGAACTGGTATAATAACTACCACTTCCAATACTATCCACTTTCCCAATATATTGAGAAGGAGAAACCGCTTCTTCACGCACAAAGTATCGTGTTGGTAATGATAAATCGGGAGTAGTAAATGTATTGCCTGTATTAACTAATTGTGTACAAGCCGAATCGGAATACCATTTTGTATTTCCCATACCAACTACACTAAATGAAGTACTTGCTGGAGCACATGCCTGTGCATGTCCATTTATAATATTTATTGGCTGTAACCCAATTTTTATATATTCATTTTTAACTACTTCTTGGTTCCCACAAATTCCAGCGGATGCAACCAAACTTACATTAAAAAATCCTGCTGTTTGATACGTGTGATTTGGATTTAATTCTGTTGATGTTGTTCCATCACCAAAATTCCATAAATATGTTAACCCATTTTCACTTGAATTAATAAATTGGATAGTAGAAGGGAAAACACAAGTTTGAGTTGCATTAGCTGTAAAATCGACACTTAAAGGTAACACTTGTACTGAAAAAGATTTTATTTTAGAGTCATTATCTGTATTTCCATCGGCTTGGTTGTTCGGGTTTAAAACCGTAACGTTCATGATATTATTTCCAATTGAAAGAGGAAACTCGGTAAGTTCAACGGTGTCTTTGGCAAAGCTAGCTAGATTTCCTATCCAATTATGGTCGATATTACTTCCATCATTTAGAGTATATCTTATAGTAACTGATGTTAGCGGGTTTATTCCTTTATTTCGTAATATAACCTTTGGTGTAATATCGTAACCAACGCAATTATATGAAGATGCGGGATTTAGAATACTTAAAATTTCTGCATCATTGTTATATAAAATATCAATTACTGCTACTTTGCCAATGTAGGGTAAATAATTATATTTAGTAACAACAACGGTAATCGAATCGGTAGTTGCTAACTCATCAAATGAAATATTGGTAACTTGGCTAGCAATAGTGCCAGTGCCAATTATGTGATTATTTATCGAAAGGGTTACAAAAGCTCCATTAACATCGCAGTTAATTGCTAGTGATGTCTCTTGCATTAAAATTTGAGGTTCGTGTGTAACGGTCATTGATAATGGTGATTTTGTGCGTACTACAAGGGATGGGTCGCCAAAAATTGTCCATGTATCAGTCATTTGAGAACCATCAGTTCCAAATAAATCAATCATTTTCATACAACCGTTCATCGACAGTCCTCCAAATGTACGTTTAATATTGTTTTGAAAGCTTTCGGTAAGAATATCATTCATCTCACGTTGTCCAGCCATTGGTGGATTCCAGCTTTGATTTATAGTTGACATCAGCGTTGCAACTGCTCCAGTCGGTTCACCGTTTGAAGAAGCTCTCATCCATGCTTCGGCAAAACAAGTTTTACCAACAAAACTACCGTTAACGCATGCTACCGACCAGATAAATGGAAGTTTGCCAACATTGGTTAGGTTGTTTACATTGCTATTGTTAAAGCCTGAGGTTACAAATTCTGTTTCGGAACCATGACCAATATAATTTATTATTCCAGCCCCATTATTAATTGCTGTTGAAACTTGAGCAGCAGTGGCATTACCAGCAGCATCTAAACCACCTTGACTACCATCGTATATTTCAGATACATTAGTGTATTCATAACCTAATAAAGTATCACGAATTAGTCGCATGTGCTGATAATCATAAAGATTTTGATAGCCAGGTCCTTCATCCGAACCAATTCCAATTCCAGTATTTAACCACTGACCAATTGTTGGATTTAGTTCATACTGAATGCTACGTTTCACTTGCGTTTGAACATGAGCAATGCTTTCTGCCGAAAAACGTCCTACAAAAATTTCTGAGTATGAGTCGTTACCGCTAATATATCCATAATAATTGTCTGATGGATTTCCACTGTATGTCGCTGGTGTAATGTGTTGAGCATCACCCACAAAAAGCAAAAAAGTTAATCCCTTATTGTTGTAGTACCCGGTTACATAATTTTTAATTGCTGTTTGTGTATTTCCAATCGAATCAATGCTAACCATTTCGGTAGGAATTCCAATCATATTTTTCCAATTTACAAATTCTTGCATGGCTGGCATATATTCGGCTTTACTAATGATTAACATTTTCCCATGTTCATCAAGCGGTGTATATTTTGTTGATGTTTTTGTTTCGTAATTTAAAAAGTGAGATTTGTAAATTTCTTGATATTCTTTAGGCGTTTTTAAATTAGAATTTCGGGTAGAAATTGTATTAATCGCTTCGGTATTTTCTTTAGAAGTTAATTTAATTGTGATTTCGGAATAAACGCGTAAGGTTTTAGATACTGGATTGTATTGAAATGGATAAATATTAATGGTTTGACCACGATAATCACGTAAAATATAAGGTGTATTGAAGTTTGCTAAAAAATTAGGATAAAATCTGTTTTTTAAATAGGAACTGCCAAAAGTATATGGGATGGATTCGGGATTTTGTGTACGCATTAAATTGCCTTTGGATGGAATTAATGATATGTTTTTGAAATCCTGATACTTACTGTCTAAAATCTCAATGGATAAATCTCCTTGATCAGGTATCATTATGGATGTAGAATACTTGTAAACTTCTGGCGAACTTTTCACCATAAAAGGAACACCGTTTGGAGCATTAATTTTTTGATTTATTCCGTTTGGAAGATAAATATTCGTCAAATTGTAATTGCCAATATCAAAGCGAAGGGTAGTTTGGGTATTGTCAGAACTGATAAGAGTGAATTCGTTTTTTGGTTGGTTAGATTGACCAAAAATGGCAATACTAAAAAATAGTATCGCAAATAAACCCGATATTTTTTTCATATTTGTATGTTTCTAGAAAAGTTAAATCCTTTTAGGCTTCAAAAATACAAAAAAAAGTAAACCAAAATACATCCCAATGAAATCTTAAATTATTGTATTGTTTTTACAATTTTTGTTAAATCAAACCCCTTGTTTTCTAGTAGTTTAAGAATTGTATCGTACGTCAAATCATCTAATTTATTTTGACGAGATAAAATCCACAAATATTTACGACTAGGATCTGAAACTACTGCCCATTGATAGTTTTCTTCAAGACCAATTATCCAATAATCGCCTTTAAATGGCCAAAAAAATTGAACTTTAAGTTTCGAGTTATTGGAGTTTTTAACAATAAATGCTTTGCCTTTAATATTTGATTCTTCACCATCAATATTTCCTTTTTTACAGCGATTTTCAACTATCAAATAACCTTTATCAGTTAAGGTGTATTCGGCAGTAGTTGCAAAACAGTTTTTTTGAAAACTGTTTGGATAATTAGCAATTTCGTACCATTTGCCACTATATTTATTTACATCAACATTATTAACCGTTTCGAGAGTACTAATTGTTTTACAGGAATTACCAAAAATAGATGACATAATCGCTAATATTAAAATTTTTTTCATGTGTATATAATTTTTTATTTGTTTATTAATCAATAAATTAACAA
>CAZFPO010000010.1:0-49603 GCA_964521105.1 uncultured Lentimicrobiaceae bacterium
ACTCACACTTTTTTTGCTCCCCCTTCAGGACTTGAACCTGAGACCCTCTGATTAACAGTCAGATGCTCTAACCAACTGAGCTAAGGAGGAATTTTAAAGAACAAATATTAAATTTGTGAGTGCAAAAATAGTAATCTTTTTTGAATAAACAATATCTTTGCAAAAAAAAACAAAAAAATGAAAAAAGTTTTAGGAATGGGAAATGCCCTTGTTGACATCATGACGATGCTTTCGGGCGATGAAATATTAAGTGATTTTAATTTACCAAAAGGTAGTATGCAATTGGTTGATGAGGTTTTTTACATGAATATTCAAAAACACACGCATCATTTTGATAAAAAACTAGCTTCGGGGGGTTCTGCTGCTAATACAATTCATGGTCTTTCGCGATTAGGAGTTTCAACTGGATTTATTGGAAAAGTCGGTACTGATGAAATGGGCGATTTTTTTAGAAAGGACATGATTGCCAATAAAATTGAACCGTTTTTAATTGATAGCAAAACTCCAAGTGGCGTTGCAACTGCATTAGTAAGCCCCGATTCGGAACGAACTTTTGCCACATTTTTAGGAGCAGCTTGTGAATTATCAGCTGAAAATATTAATGTTAATGTTTTTGAAAATTACACTCATTTTCACATTGAAGGATATTTGGTTCAAAATCACAGTCTTATTGAAACTGCATTAAAACATGCTAAACAAAAAGGACTAATTGTTTCTCTGGATTTAGCAAGTTATAATGTGGTAGAATCAAATTTGGAATTTCTCCATAAAATCGTTAGAGAGTATGTTGATATTGTTTTTGCTAATGAAGAAGAAGCTAAAGCATTTACAGGTAAAGAGCCAGAAGAAGCATTGATTGAACTTGGAAAAATTGCTCAAATTGCTGTGGTAAAAGTTGGAAGTAAAGGATCTTTAGTTTTAAAAGATGGCGTTGTTACCCGAATTGAAGGTAAAAAAGCCAATTGTATCGACACTACGGGTGCAGGCGACATATATGCTGCTGGATTTTTATATGGCGTAATTCATGACCTTCCAATGGCGGAATGTGGTCGAATAGGAACAGCATTAGCCACTAGAGTGGTTGAATTAATAGGTCCAAAATTAGATGATGAATCTTGGAAAATATTAATTTCGGAAATTAAAAAAAATAATTAAATCATTTGGTCGAAAAAGACCGTTGATGATTTTTAGTATTATTCTTTAATACAGCGGATTGATAAACCCGCTTTAATAGAATATATTGTTTTTGTAACGGTTGTATTATTATTAAAAACATTTATTGCAAAAGAGCTATCGGGGTCGAAAGGGCTTGATGTCCAAAATGATGCTATGGTTGCAACATTTTGAAAAATCCCGTTAGATGTTCTGTGTCCACCTGCACGAGCTGTAAATCCACTTTCATTAGTAGCTCCAATATTTGGTTGCAACCAATATCCTATCGCTTGGTCTTTTAATTTACCTCCACAAATATTTTCTCCACCTAAATAATCAAAAAGTGTTTGCCAATCTGTTTCGTTTGGTATTCGCCAACCCTCGGGAGCAATTTTTCGTTGGTCATTTATAGCATACCAATTATACAATCTTCCATATTTTGTTGCATTAGCATTTGTGTTCTCATAATTACAAAATGCTCCAAGTGTTGAATTTGTCCAGTTTATGTTAGTGGGTGTGTATGTTATTTTATCTCCATTTCGATATTTTGTTGTTTTTAAATTTTGAACCATCCATGTTTGCGAACCAATTATTATGGTGTTATAAACATTTTCATCAATATCCAGTATGGCATCTTCTGGAACACCTAATGTTTTAAATTCTCGCGAACTTCCATAGTATGTAGCATGTGAAGTAGTAACAAAAGCTCTAGAATAATAGGTTTTTCCGGGTTCAAGATGGGTGATTTCAAAATAATAGGTGCTGCTTTTTCTTATGGTGTCAATTTTGTTGTCGTTAATTGTAGGTAAATCATTTAACGACCAACACACTCCAGCGGATAAAATTTCTGTTTTATTATCAGCGTAAAGTGTGCCTCCAATAGTAGCTTTGGTATACGAAACACCCTTTGGAATGGTGGTTTCAATGTTAACAATTTCATTTTTTCCACATCCACAAAAGATAGTGAACACAATTGAAATTAAAACAATATTTTTCTTCATTTTAGGAAATTTCAAAGTAAACTAGTTTATTCAAATTTTTTGAAATTTATTTCGGGATTAATTTTTTTATAAAAACTCATGGCAATTTTAACTTTAGCTTTTACTCGAGGATAGGTTTTAACTGCTTCCCAAAATTTTAGGTCGTCCATAAAAATATTTTCGCAATAAACACTAAAATCCTCGTCGAGTGAAGAGCTTCCGTATTGATTTAACACGCCTTTTTCAAAATAGTATTCACTAAAATCTTGATTGTCGTTTTTATTTACAACTGCATCTATACCGCCTTTTCCATATTTGAAGTCGGATGAATTTGCTTTTTCCCATGCTTTGTTATCAAAATACGCCGAATGGTTTTCTTTTAAAATAGATGAAAATTCATGATGAAACGTTTTTTCAATATACGAGTCGGTATAACCATCAGCTAGTCCACTATTTGCAATATAAAGCGTGTTTTCGTAAAATGTTCCTCCATAATTTACTCCAAAAAAATTTAATTGATTTAAAATATAAATTTTCTTCAGATTGTTTGATATCAAAGAATTAGGATACTTTCTAAGGGCTTTCAGTACAATTTTTTTACTTCTTTCGTATTCGCTAGTTTTAAGCGATTTACCTTTGCCTGCAATATCGCCTTTGAGCCAATGAGAAGGGTAGATGTTGTCAGAATAATCAAATATAATTTTAACCCCAGTTGCAGTATCAACAAATGAACTTTGACTAAAGGTAAAAAGAAATAAAATCAGGAAATAATTTGGGATAATAGCCATAATGATAAATATTTATAATTTATACTCCCTCATTTAATTCAATCATAATTACTTGTTCTTCGGGTATTAATGGATATCCTTTCATTTTAAGATATAATTGAGCAATAGCCAAAACGTCTTTACGGCAATATTTTATTATTGTATCTATTTCGTTTCGATTCCAATAGTAATCACAAACCATGCTACCATCAATTTCGTCTTTTGGGGTAGGGATGTCAAAAACGGCTGTTAATAGTTCCAATGATGTGTAATTTTTATAATCGCCAAACCGCCACATTTCCATAGTGTCAATAAACGAAGTTTCCCATGGTTTTTTACCGCTACTGTCAATTATTTGTGGAATTGGAAGCCCATTAATCAACAATCTGCGACATATATACGGAAAATCAAATTCTTTTCCATTATGAGCACAAAGTACAGCTCCACTTCTTTTGCTGAATGAATTTAATAGTTTTGAAAATGATATTAATATTTCTTTTTCATCGTGACCGCCATAAGCGGTTAATCTAAAAGAATTTTCGTGAAAATACCCAGCCGATATGCAAATTATTTTCCCAAATTCTGAATAAATACCTGCTCTATTGTATATTAAATCAGGTTTTTCCTCATCGTTTTGACTGATTTTTAATGCTTTCTTATCCCACAATAATTTCATTCTGTCATCTAATTTGTCGTATGATGGATGTTGTGGAACTGTTTCGATGTCTAAAAATAATATGTTCTTAAAGTTTTGATAGCTCATAATTTGTACTTTTGGAAATTCAAAGATAAATAACAACTATGAAAAAAGCAAAATTCTTTTTGATTATATTTATAGGTGGTTTGCTTTTTCAAATTTCATGCAATAAAGAGCTAAATACTTCTCCGATTATAGATGTTAAAACGCCATTACAAAACCAGTCTTTTTCGTTTGGTGATACAATTTTTGTAAAAGCTGAGATTCAGGATAAAGTGCCGATAGTTTCTGTTTCAGTTTCTTTGGTTAATTCTTCTAAAACAGAAGTTAGTTCTCAGCAAAATCAAACATTTGATCAAAAATTGGTTCATGTCAATAACGAAATTATTTTAGATAACCCTCAATTAGAAAGTGGACAATATTTTATTCATATTGTTGCTCGAAATGACATTAACTCAAAGTCCTATTTTCAACCAATCCAGATTTCGGGTTTGCAACGAAGTTTTAGAGGTTTGTTTTTAATTACAAAATCATCGGATCAATCGCTGGATGTTTTATTAATGGATTCGAATGAAACGGTGTTGCCTTTTTTATCGATAAATGGCGATTATTTAAATTCGGATATCAATAATAAATATCAACGATTGGTAATTTGTGGAAGCAAAACAGGAAATTTAACAGTTGTTAATTTAGATACAAAAATTATCGACTGGAGTATTGTTAATCAATCAACCCAGGATAATCCTTATTTTTATTCGTTAGTATTAACTCAAAATAGAATTTTTTCGGCAACACGTAATTCTGAAATTAGAAGTTTTGATTTTTCGGGATCCATTGTAAACTCATATTCACTTACTAATCAGCGGTATGCCGAAAACATGCTGGCTCTATCCGACAGGTTTTTTGCTCAAACCACCGATGTATTGGGTGGAGCAAAGCGTTTGATTCAGTTTTATACGGGCTCATCATTATCAATTTCAGACCATACAATTTCAATGGATATTAAATCATGGTTTTGGTTTGATGGAAAACTTATAGTTTTTGCTAATACCGGAAATTTCGGCAGAATTTATTCGTATAATTATACTAATAATGTATTCACTTTGTTAAATAATACCAGTTCCGTTATAACTAAGGTTAGTCCTTTATCTGTTTCTGATTATTTGATAATTTGCAACGATGGAGTTTATCTGTATAATGCTGGTAGTTCAAATTCAATGAACAAAGTTATTTCACAAAACGGAATAAAAAATGTAATTTTCGACAATGTAAATCAAAGAGTTTATATTCAAAGTGTTAATAAAATTGAAGTGTTCACTTTTCCAGATTTTGAAAGTCGTTTTGAGTATAATTCAAGTAAAGAAATTGTAAATTTACACCTTTGGTACAATAAATGAAAAATACTATTATAAGCACCGAAGATGGATCATTCTCTATTTATAATGAGTTGGTGGATGATACTTATCATTCAATTCATGGAGCAATTACTGAATCGCAAATAGTTTATATCGAGAATGGATTTTGTTATACTTATAAAAATTTTGTAGACAAAGAAATTAGAATTTTTGAAGTGGGATTTGGAACTGGATTAAATGCATTACTAACTGCAATTGAATCGTATAATAATAAAATTAAAGTTATTTATCACACTATTGAAGCGTTTCCTCTGGAAACAAATATCATGAATGAATTAAATTTTTCTGAAATTATTGGTGGTGAAATTTCAAGTCAACTATTTTCAAAAATTAATTGTTGCAAATGGAATGATATAGTTAATATTCATGATTTTTTTAGTCTTAAAAAAGAACATATAAAACTCGAAAGCTGCGATATTTTGCAAAATGATTATAATTTGGTTTACTATGATGCTTTTGGACCCTCAAAGCAGCCCGAAATGTGGACAGTTGAGTTGCTTGAAAAAGTTTGTTTAGGACTTAAACAATACGGAACTTTTGTAACTTATTCAACAAAAGGTGATTTAAAAAGAATGTTGAAATCGTTTGGTTTCATTGTTGAAAAATTAAATGGACCGCCCGGGAAAAGAGAAGTATTAAGAGCCATAAAATTATGAATCAGATTGAGCAATTTAATGTAAGAGTTTACGGTCTTTTGGTAAATGAGAAAAATGAAATTTTACTTACCGATGAATTTCGTATCGGAATAAATATGACAAAATTCCCTGGCGGTGGATTAATGTATGGTGAATCAACTGTTGATTGTTTAAAAAGAGAATGTATCGAAGAGTTAGGACAAGAAATTGAAATTATCGATCATTTTTACACCACCGATTTTTTCCAAAAAACATTAATTACGAATAATAATAGACAGCTTATAAGTATCTATTATTTTATTAAAACTAAGGAAAAAATTAAATTTCAAACTGTCGATATGCCATTTTCATTTACTCAAAATATTGATGGTCCTCAATGTTTTCGTTTCCGAAAAATTTCGGAATTAACCGAAAATGAGTTGACCTTTCCTATTGATAAAAAAGTAGTTAGATTGTTAAAACAAAAATTTTGTTTGTAAATGATGAGAGATTTTTTTAAAAAATTTGGGGTTCTATCTATACTTATTTTGAGTACAGTCATACTTATTTCATGGTATTATGGAGAAATTATAATTGCTCCCAATCAAATTCTGTTCAATGCCACCGGAGATGGACTAAAAAACTATTATGTTCCGATGATGCAAGTTGGTTCCGACCAATACTTTATGTTTGAGTACTTTAACTATCCTTATGGTGAACATTTTTTTATACCGATGGGTTTCCAATTTTAGTTTTACTGTTAAAACCTGTCGCATTTATTTTCCCTGAAATTTCATCTTATATTCCTGCAATAATAAATGTTTCCATTTTATTATCCGTTTTATTTTGTGCAATATTCGTTTATTTAACGCTAAAACGCCTAAAATTACCTGAGGTATTATCAATGTTTTTTTCAATTGGTATTACTGCTCTACAGCCTCAAATTTTTAGAATTACTGGGCATTTCTCTCTGGCTTATTGCCATATTATTCCGTTAAGTTTTTGGTTGATTTTAATGTTTTTACAATCGGATAAAAAAATAAAATGGACGATATTAATTTGTATTCACAACATTGCTGCCATATTATTTCACCCATATCTTGGTATAATGGCTGTTTTTTCTACTTTTCCTGTACTAATTCTTTGGGTGTTAAAAAATAAATTGTGGCGAAGCTGGAAAATATATTTGATTTTGTTTTTTCAGGGAATATTCCCGCTTCTTTTTTACAAAATTATTATTTTATTAACCGATAATGTGTTAGATAGAAACACTCATCCTCAAGGTTTTCACGAAAATACCGCCGATTTTTTCTCAGTCTTTTTACCCTCCTTTGGACCCTTTACTCAGTTTTTTAACTTTGAAAACCTAAACTTAACTCACAACTGGGAAGGAGTTTCATATATTGGTATTTTTACCGCTATACTTATTTTACCGTTATTGATTGTACTTTTTATAAGAATTTTTAAAGGGAAGGAAGAGAATTATCGTTTGATTTTTATAATTGGAATATTAATATCTTCTCTTCTGTTTTTGCTGTTATCAATGGCTTATCCTTTTGTTGGTGATTATTACAACACCTATAAAAAAATTCCATTTCTTCGAGAGTTTAGAGCGGTTGGACGTTTTGCTTGGGTTTTTTATTATGCTTCTACTATAATTGTAGCTGTCGGATCATGGTCGTTATTTCAAAATAGAATCAATAAAATTTGGGTAAAATATTTTGCTATTGGAACAATTAGCTTGATTCCTTTAAGTTACATATATGAGTCGTATTCGCTTCATGCCCAAATTTCGGAAGAGATAACAAGAAATAAAAATTGCTTTCTACAAAAAAATATTTCAAAGGACGTTATTTCAGCACTACAAATAGACAAAAAAAGAGAATATCAGGCAATTTTACCCTTGCCTTATTTTTATGTTGGCACCGAAATATTTGATGTTTTTGGTTCCGAAAATTCTCAGCAAAATGCAATTTTTGTTTCTCAGCAATTAAATTTGCCGTTACTTACAAACTATTCTGCCCGTTCATCGTTTGATATTTCTCGTAAACTCATTCGAATTATTTCGGATAAATGTGTATATAAAGATGTTTTAAATGATTTTTCGGGTAATACTAAACCTTTTTTAATTGTCCTTTCAAATGGTGAATTAAATGTATTTGAAAAGGAAATTTTACG
This sequence comes from uncultured Lentimicrobiaceae bacterium, assembly GCA_964521105.1. Taxonomy (GTDB): domain Bacteria; phylum Bacteroidota; class Bacteroidia; order Bacteroidales; family WCHB1-69; genus JAQUGA01. The sequence goes on from CAZFPO010000010.1 coordinate 7,804, forward strand.
AAAGTCAACCGTAATCTCAAATTGTAGTTCGTTTTCGTTATATGAAATTAGTTTTAATGATTTATTTTATTCTGAAAAAATTAATATTCCCCAAAATATTGACCAATTACCTAATAAAAACTCATGGTTATCAGAGGATACATCAAAGATAATTTTTTCTCAAAATTACGATGATGAAAATAGTGAGTTTGCTTTTTCAGGAAAAGGTGCTTATTCTGGTATTTGCAAGTTATATCATGTATTGTATGAATTTCCAAGCGGATCATTATCCACCGATAGTATTTATAATGCCTCATTTTGGATTTATAATTATAATGATGCTTATACATTTGCGAATCAAAATTTAATTGCTTTTATAAACACATTAGATACACTTACAAATACAACTACTTGGAATTTTGCTTATTATCCGATTAAAAGCACATTAAATATGGGATCATGGACCTTAGTTGATATTAACTTTACTATTCCAGATAGTCACTCAAAATATTCAATTGTGTTAAAAGGTAACGATTCTTTGGAAAACAGCGTATACATCGATAATTTGTTAGTAATTAAAAAAGATGCTTCAGTTTATAAAAAGCTCAATGATTCACTTTTTTTATGGAATAATTATGTTCAAAAAAAATCAACTAATCCATTTATTTATAAGTAAGATTCAATTTGTCATACTATTAGCAATTATTTTGGTTTGTTGTAAACCAGTTGTTTTTGCTCAATCTGATGATTATTTTGATGGAAACTTTAAAATTGGAGTAAGGGTAGGGATTAATTCTACATCATTTAAATTAGCCGAAAACTTAAATCCTGAAAATTATACTTCAAGTTCAAAAATGGGATTTTATTCTGGTTTAATTTTTTCAGCTCCACTTAGCGAAAATTTTAAGCCTTTTGTTGAGTTAGGGTTTGAAACTATAAATTCTTCCATTGATTATAAAAAATCAAATTTAACAAGCTCTCTTACCGAATCATATAAGGGCGATATTTTTCTAAAATATTTATCTCTTGGAATTTGTCCAAATATTGTAATACCTATTCAACACGTTAATATAAATATTTATGGGGGGTTTCATTTCTCACTGTTAACTTCTGCAATAGAAAAAGGAACGTACGAAAAATCGTTTATTGATACTTCTACAACCCAGCTTACAACAATTAAAACAGAAGTTAACGGTAAAAACAAATTAATAACCGAAGGTTTTGATTCGGGTTTTATAACAGGATTTGGTTTTGAATACAAAATTGATAAACGAATGGCTATTAGAGCCGACTCGCGATTTAGATTTGGAACTACTTTAATTTCCGGTGCATATAAAACACGCAGTTGGGGGGTGGTGTTAGGCTTTATTTATACCTTGTAAGCAATCGCAAGCCAAAGCTGTTACTATTAATTAAAATTATAGCTTTAACTTTTTATTAGTTTGTTTGTTAATGAAAAACAGTATTTTTGTTGTTAATTCAATAGATAAATAAGCAATATTATGTTATTTTCAAAAAAATATTTCTCTACTTGGCTTTTAGGGATAATTTGTTTTTTTCAGATTGAAAATAGCAGTGCTCAGTTTTATAATGGAATGCAAATGAATTTTGGTAAAAACCGCATTCAATATCAGGAGTTTAATTGGATGTATTACCGCTCTGATAGATGTGATGTTTATTTTTATCCAAAAGGAAAGCAAATTGCACAATATGTTTTAAAATACGGTTCGGCTGTGATTGAACAGATGGAGCAAAAAATTGGCGGGGCATTAGAAAATAAAATTCAATTTATAATTTATACAAACTTCAATGATTTTAGAGAGTCAAATATTGGCTTGATTGGTGAAGATATGTACAATACCGGAGGGGTAAATTATATTTCGGGGAATAAAGTTTTTTTGTATTTTGATAAAGGATATCGCGATTTAGATCGAATGATGATGGGGGGTGTTGCTTCGGTTATCATTCGCGAAATGCTTTATGGTGGAAGCGTTTTTTCAAAAGTTAAAAATCAAACAATATTAAATATTCCCGATTGGTTTATTGATGGTTTACTGTCGTTTTATTCCGAAAATTGGAGTTTTGAGTTGGATAATTATTACCGAGATATGATTATTAACGGTAAAGCCGATGATATTACTAAATTAAAAGGAAAAGAATCAATTGTAGCGGGACACGCATTTTGGAAGTTTATTTCGGATAAATATAGTGATAGAAGTGTAGCCAGCGTTTTAAATATGACGAAGAACATCCGAAATTTTGAACGCGCAGTTCTATATTCTTTAGGTTCTTCGTTTGATAATTTATATGCTGCTTGTTTGGTTTATTATAAAAATAGATATGAAATTGACGTCAATCGTGATGCCCCCATTGAAAATTTTGCTATTAAAACCAAGAAAAACAGAATTTATTCTCAATATTCCGTTTCAAATTCAAAAGGACATGTAGCTTATGTTACAAATCAAGAGGGTCAAGAGAAAATTTGGGTTATAAAATCGGGTCAAAAAAAGGCTAAACGTATCTATAAACAACATCATAAAATTGAAACAAATCCAGATAAATCCTACCCATTATTAGCTTGGAATTCGCGAGGTAATCTTTTGGGAATTATCCGAAAAGAAAAAGAATTGCTGTATTTTATTACTTATGATGTTGACTCCAAAGAATTAACTAAAAAGCCAATTATCAATATGGATAAGGTTACTTCATTTTCATACTCTAATGATGGGAAGTATTTTACATTTTCGGGAATAAAAAATGGACAATCGGATATTTTTGTTTATTTTTTAGCCTCAAACTCCTATATACCAATTACCGATGATATTTACGATGATTATGGTCCGGCATTTTACGAGGGGAGTAGTAAAATAATTTTCAGTTCTAATAGACATGTTGATAGTACCGAAATTAAAAATTTTCCGGGACGAGAAATTTTAATAAAACCATATAATTTATTTGTTTTTGATTTTATTAACCGAAGTAAAAAATTATTTAAAGCCACAAATTTTGAATTTTCAAGCCAAACAAATCCAATCGATATTGGAAAAAATAATTTTATTTTCCTTAGTGAAGAATCAGGTATAACTAATAGATATATAGGTTCTTTCGATAGCACAATTAGTTATATTGATACATCAGTACATTATTCTTACTATGCTGAAATATCTCCATTAACAAATTTTTCAACTAGTATTTTAGAACATGAGTTTAGTTTTTCCAATTCAAAAATTATCGACAATTTTTATTACAAAGGTAAATACCAGCTTCTAACTTCTAATTATCAAAAAAAACAAAAAGGATTAGAAAACATCGAGCCAACAAAATACCGAAGTGAATTAGGAATTTCTGTAAATAAAAGTCCGTTGAATTCGGACTCAGTAAATTTGGTTGAAAAACCAAAGAGGAAAAGATTAGCTCCTGTAAAATTAAAAGATGCCTATAAAGACCATCCCGAGTATATTGCTGAAACAGGACATCAAGCTATTTTTATATTAGGCGAGGATACTACCCGTAAACAAGTTGAAACAAATACCTTAAAGCCCGATCAAGTTGAAAAAAGCTATTTAGTTCAATATTTGATAAGTCAAATAGTTTCGCAAGTCGATTTTAGTTTTTTAAATACATCATATCAGCAATTCGCAGGTGGAAATTTCCCTATTTATCAAAATGCTGGTTTTAATGCCTTATTTATGGTTGGTACAAATGATCTATTGGAAGACCATAGAATTATTGGTGGGGTGAGGTTTTCAATTGATTTTAGCGATACGGAATTTCTATTAAGCTACGAAAACCTAAAAAACAGATTAGATAAACAAGTTTTGTTTCACCGACAAAACTCTAAATATATATATGATTTATTTGCCGTTAAACAAACATCGTATACCTTAGCCTACATTCTTAAATGGCCATTTTCTGAGGTGAGTGCAATTAGAGGAACTGCATTAGGTCGATTTGATAGAAAAGTTTATCTTGCCACCGATTTAATTACATTAAAGGAACCTAATTATTTGGGTTATTGGAGTGGTTTAAAAGGAGAATATATTTTTGATAATTCACGTAATTTAAGTCAAAATATTTTAAAAGGTACACGTGCAAAATTATTTGCCGAATACTATCAATCGGTTGAAGATGAAAATAAAAATCTCTTTGTTTTAGGTGGCGATTTTAGAAATTACATCAAAATTCATAAAACATTTATTTGGGCTAACCGAATTGCGGCGAGCACCTCTTTTGGCAAAAACCGTTTAATATATTATATGGGAGGTGTCGATAATTGGTTATTTCCCAAGTTTAATAGCGAAACAAGCATAGCTCAAGACCAAAATTATACGTATCAAACCTTAGCTACTAACATGAGGGGTTTTCATCAAAATATACGAAATGGAAATAGTTTTGCAGTTATCAATAGCGAACTAAGGTTTCCTGTGTTTCAATACTTTAGGGCAAAACCAATTAAATCATCGTTCATTAAAAATTTTCAAATTATTACGTTTGGCGATATTGGAACTGCATGGACTGGTTCAAATCCTTATTCTGAAGATAATTCTTTATTTAAGCAAATAATTATTAGAGGTCCAATAAAAGTTACATTACAAAAACAAACCGACCCAGTAGTTGGTGGATATGGATTTGGACTTCGCTCAACCCTTTTTGGATATTTTATTCGAGCCGATTGGGCATGGGGTGTAGAAGACAGAAAAATTCAACCAAGAGTTTTTTATATTTCATTGAATTTAGATTTTTAAATTATGAATATGAGCGTTTCAACCTTCATTATATTATTACTTATTGGTTTTGCTGCCGGAGTTTTAAGTGGATTAATTGGTGTTGGAGGAGGAATTATAGTTATTCCTTCGTTGATATATATTTTAGGCATGTCGCAACACGATGCTCAAGGAACAAGCTTAGCAATATTATTGCCTCCAATTGGACTAATGGCGGTGTATAGTTATTATAAATCAGGTCATGTAAATTTATACTTTGCAGCTGTTATTGCCATTGCATTTTTCTTTGGTAGTTATTTTGGAGCCAAGTATGCTGTTAATCTTCCAGCATCTACCTTAAAAAAAGTTTTTGCCGTTTTTTTACTCCTTTTTGGAATTAAACTACTATTCGAGAAATAACTTATGAACAATGCTGTTGATAAACGAATTTTAAAATTTCTTTCGAAGCATCATGTTTTAAATCTGTGTACATGCTCGAATAATACACCATGGAGTTGTTCCTGTTTTTACGCATTTGATGAACAACAAAACCGTTTTATTATTACTTCTTATGACGATACGTTTCACTCGCAACAGGCTAATATAAACCCACTTGTGTCGGGAACTATAGTTTTAGAAACAAAAATTATTGGAAAAATTCAAGGAATTCAGTTTACGGGTAAAATGATTAAAATTGAAAATAATAAAAATGAAAATGCAAGAAAAATATATTTAAACAAATTTCCATTTGCAGTTTTTATGAAAACTACTCTTTGGGCTATATCCGTAGAGCATTTTAAATATACCGATAATCGTTTGGGTTTTGGAAAAAAAATTGTTTGGAAAATTATTCACAATAAACAAGGCTGAAAATCACTTTATTAACCTAAAGTTGTTAATTTTTTATTTTACAACTTGATGCATTATTACAATAAGTATTACTATTTTCGCATCATGGGATTTGAATCTTGAATTATCTAAGGATTTGCTGATAATCAGATACTTAAAAAAAGCTCTAAATTTTTCAAGTTTTAAACCCCTAAGTTTCAATAATTAACATAAAATTTATTAATATGAACGAGTCATACGATTTGTTTGCTGGAATTAACACCCTAGTTGAAAAAGCACAAGAAAGTGATTTGCAAAATCCTTATAAGGGATTGGTTGAAGGTCGTGTTAGACCAAATTTGAACGAAGACTTATTAAATGATAGCAGTAACGAATCCTTTAATAAATTGAGTAATTCAAATAATAATGCTGCAAACCAAATTAACAACGACTTTGTTACGAAAGCAGATAATGAACATCAAATGACAAACAATAACAAATATCAAAGCTATAACTCCGATGAAGTTAAAAAAGCTGCAACTATTTATTTCAAAGGCGATGATTTAGCTGCCGATGTTTGGATGAATAAATACTCTTTAAAAGATAGTCAGGGCTTGATTTACGAAAAGAATCCTGATGAAATGCACCGCAGAATTGCAAACGAATTTGCTCGAATTGAAAAAAATTATCCAAACCCACTATCCGAAGAAACTATTTATGAATTAATTCGTGAATTCAAATATGTTATTCCACAAGGTAGCCCAATGGCTGGTATTGGAAATAATTTTCAGGTTGCATCACTTTCAAATTGTTTTGTTATCGGAAATGAAGGTAATTCCGACTCTTATGGTGGAATAATGAAAATTGATGAGGAACAAGTTCAATTAATGAAACGCCGAGGAGGTGTTGGACACGATTTATCACACATACGCCCCAAAGGTAGTCCTGTTAAAAATAGTGCTTTAACATCTACGGGGATTGTGCCATTTATGGAACGTTACTCAAATTCTACGCGCGAAGTTGCTCAAGATGGTCGGCGTGGGGCTTTAATGCTTTCCATATCTGTTAAACACCCTGATGCATCTGATTTTATAGACGCAAAAATGATTCAAGGAAAAGTTACTGGAGCAAATGTTTCAGTCCGAATTAACGATGAGTTTATGAAATGTGTTGTTAATAATACTCCTTTTATTCAACAATATCCAATTAATTCTGCTAATCCTATTTATACAAAAGAAGTTAACGCAGTTGAACTTTGGAATAAAATTATTCACAATGCATGGGCTTCGGCTGAACCTGGAATTTTGTTCTGGGATACCATAGAACGTGAGTCGATACCCGACTGTTATGTTGATGAGGGTTTTAAAACAGTATCAACAAATCCTTGTGGCGAAATTCCTCTTTGTCCATACGATAGCTGTAGATTAATAGCAATTAATTTGTACAGTTATGTAGAAAATCCATTTACCAGCGAAGCAAAATTTAATCATACTTTGTTCAAACAACATGTGGGTTATGCTCAACGATTAATGGACGATTTGATTGATTTAGAGATGGAAAAAATCGATAAAATAATTGATAAAATTGCTTCCGACCCCGAACATGAAGAAATTAAACATGTAGAACTCGATTTATGGAATAAAATTCGTCGGAAAACGCTTCAAGGTCGCAGAACTGGATTAGGAATTACTGCCGAAGGTGATATGTTAGCTGCTATGAATTTAAGATATGGCTCGGATGAAGCAATTGAATTTGGTGTAGAAATTCAAAAAGAGTTAGCTATTGAGGCTTATCGCTCTTCTGTAAAAATGGCTAAAGAACGTGGAGCATTTGCCGTTTATAGCTCCGAAAAAGAGAAAAGTAATCCATTTATTTTGCGTTTAAAACAAGCTGACCCCAAATTATATAGCGAAATGATTCGCTTCGGTCGCCGTAATATTGCTTTGTTAACGATTGCTCCAACAGGTAGTGTTAGTATTTGTACTCAAACTTCTTCGGGTATTGAACCTGTTTTTAATGTTTCTTATCGTCGTCGTCGAAAGGTTAATCCTAACGACAGAGATGCAAAAGTGTCTTTTACCGATGAGCAAGGTGATACTTGGGAAGAATATACTCTGTTACACCCAAAATTTTTAAAATGGCTTAAATTAAATGGCTACAATGTTGATGAAGTTAAAGCATATAATGAGGAACAACTTGATCCAATAATCGAAAAATCACCGTATTATAAGGCAACTGCAAATGATATTGACTGGGTTAGTAAAGTTAAAATGCAAGGATTAGTTCAAAAATGGGTCGATCATTCTATTAGTGTTACGGTAAACTTACCTAAGGAGGCAACTCAGGAATTAGTGAGCCAGATTTATCAAACTGCATGGGAAAGTGGTTGCAAGGGAATGACAATTTATCGTGATGGCTCTAGATCGGGTGTTCTAATTAACAATAAAGAAAAAGAAAAAGTAAATACAAATACAATACAAGAAACTCAAGCACCTCCTCGTCCTAAAAAATTAGATGCTGATATTGTTCGTTTCCAAAATGACCGCGAAAAGTGGGTAGCTGTTATAGGTCTTCTTGAGGGTAGACCATACGAAATATTTACTGGTAAAGCCGATAGTCTTCCAGTACCAATTAATATTAATAAATGCTGGGTAACTCGCGAAAAAGGCGATGATGGAAAAGCTCGTTACGACATGAACTATGTTGATAAAGATGGTTATGAAGGATATTTTCAAGGATTATCACGTTCCTTTAATCCGGTTTATTGGAATTATGCTAAATTAATTTCGAGTATTTTACGACATGGTATGCCAATACCTAATGTTGTGGAAACAATTCAAAATTTAAATCTCGATGACCAAGCAATTAATACTTGGAAAAATGGGGTAGCTCGTGCTCTGAAAAAATATATACCCGATGGAACCAAAGTGAAAGGCGAAATTTGCCCCGATTGTAAGTCTGAAACTGGCTTAGTTTTTAAAGAAGGGTGTCTTACTTGTAATGTTTGTGGATACTCAAAATGTGGTTAATACGGATGAATTAACTAAAATTGAAAAAGGATTATCGAAAGATAATTCTTTTTTTAATATAAATTGTCGGTTTTTATCTGTTCTAACGTATCAATAACTTCATTTAAATCAGTAGTAGTCATTAATTTAATTTTGGTTTTCTTAAAATCTGTAACCGATTTAAAATAATTAGAATAATGTTTTCGCATTTCTAAAATAGCTCTTTTTTCACCCTTATATTCAATCGATTTTTTGAGATGTTCAATACAAACTTTGGCTTTTTCACTTAATGAAATTGGTGGTAGTATTTCATGGGTTTTTAAATAGTGTTTAATTCTATTAAAAATCCATGGATTACCAATAGCAGCACGCCCAATCATTAAAGCATCAACACCTGATTCTTCGAGTCGCGATTTAGCAATTAACTCATTAGTAATATCTCCATTTCCAATTATTGGAATTTCAATATCTGGATGATTCTTAACAGCTTTAATCAGTGTCCAATCGGCTTTGCCTGAGTATAACTGTGAGCGAGTTCGTCCATGAATAGTTAATGCACTAATGCCAATGTCTTGCAAGCGTAATGCAACATCAACAATAGGTTTGTTTGATTCGTCCCAACTCAATCGGGTTTTTACGGTAACGGGTAAATTTACCGATTTTACGATTGCTTCGGAAATAGAAATCATTTTGGGGATATCCTTTAAAATTGCTGACCCAGCACCCTTTGTTACAATTTTTTTAACGGGACAACCCCAATTGATGTCGATAAAATTTGGATTATATTCTTGAGCTATCTTTGCCGCTTCAACCATTGCTTTTGCCTCGCTTCCAAATATTTGAACGGCTATTGGTCTATCTTCTTCGTCAAATTGAATTTTGTCTTTTGATTTTACCACATGGCGACTCAGAGCATCAGAAGAAACAAACTCGGTAAAAACAACATCGGCTCCATGGCGTTTGCAAATTTTTCGATATGCAATATCTGTTATATCCTCCATTGGTGCAAGGATTATTGGAGTGCCTGAAAATAATGAATGAATGTTTTTCATCTTTGGGGTTAAATAAAAACAGCCTGCTTTTATACAGGCTGTTTTTATTTAATATGGTTTATTATCCAGCTAAAACAAAGCGGATAGGCATGTTAAATTGAACACGAACTGATTTACCACGTTGTTTACCAGGCACCCATTTAGGCATTAAACTTACAACGCGTGATGCTTCTTCATCGCAACCACCACCAATTCCTCTTAAAATTTTAATGTTTGTGATATTCCCGCTTGGTTCCACAACAAATGTAACATAAACAGTTCCCTGAATACCACTTTCTCGTGCCATTTGGGGATATTTGATGTTTTCTTGAAGATATTTCATACGTGCTTCGTCGCCACCTGGAAAGGTGGGATTTTCTTCAACAACTGTAAAAATTTCGGCTTCAACCACCTCAGTTTCTTGGGTTGTTTCAACATAAGAATATTCTGTTTGATTGTTGTCAACGTCTGCATCAATTTCTATTTCATTGTCAATTACAATTTTATCATCAACAATGTTTAAAATGGTAGTAATTTGCTGAGCTGGTGGTGGAGGAGGTGTTTCGTTTCGTTGTGTTTGTTGAATCTCAATTTGTTCAATTTCTACGTTTTGAGAAATGCTTTGTTGTACTACTTCTTTCTCGTATGATTTATACTCAAACCCAAATAAAACTAAAGACGTTGCCAATAATAACCCAATTTGAACAAAAATGGGTTTTTTTCTTTCTAAATCGGCTTTTTCATTTTTTTTAATTTCCATAAATTAAGGTATTCATTGTTTGAAATCGTGCAAATTTAATTAAAAAAACAATTGTTTTTCAATTTTAAATTTATAAACGAAAAAAAATTAAACTTATTATTAATTAAGCTCCAATATGTTGTTTGTATTCAGCCGAATCCATTAAATGTGATAACTCGGAACTGTCGGTAATTTTAATTTTTATAATCCAGCCTTCGCCGTATGGATCTTTATTTATTAATTCTGGATTACTTTCCAATTTTGAATTAAATTCAACTACCTCTCCTCCAACAGGCATAAACATATCCGAAACAGTTTTTACAGCTTCAATTGTTCCAAACGACTCTTCAATTTCCAAAGTTTCACCTTCGGTTTCTACTTCAACAAAAACTACATCGCCTAATTCATGTTGTGCAAAATCGCTAACTCCAATAATGCCAAATTCACCTTCTACACGAATCCATTCGTGATCTTTTGTGTACTTTAAATTGTCTAATACTTTCATTTTTATTTTTTTAAATGTTATAGTTTTCTTACCTCAAAAGTATATATTTTTTTTTAATTACAAAAAATATTCTTTAAACATCAAAAATATTTTTTTATAACTTAATTAAAAAAAAAATGTTATATTGCATAACTATTTGTTATTTCATGGATTGGATTTGGTATTTGTTGTTTTTTTTGCTCTGGTTTGTTGGGTTAATAGGCTGTTTTGTGCCTGTTTTACCAGGACCTCCAATTGCTTTTATCGGTTTATTAGTGCTTCAGCTTTGCGATAAACCTCTTTTTTCAACATGGGCTTTAATTATTTGGGCAGTTTTTATTGTTTTTATTACCTTTTTAGATTACTGGTTTCCAATTTATGGCACAAAAGTTTTTGGTGGTTCTAAATGGGGATCAAATGGTGCTCTTATTGGTATGTGTGTGGGTTTATTTGTGGGTCCATTAGGAATTTTTATAGGTGCTTTTATAGGTGCTTTTATAGGAGAATTATTAAATGGCAAAAGCACATCTCATTCGTTGAACGCCGCCTTAGGGAGCTTTTTAGGGTTTTTAGCAGGTACTGTTGTTAAAGCAATTACGGTTTTTATGCTTCTAATTTATTTTTTTATTGGTTTAATATTTTAATTTAATGAAACAAATAATTTTAATTTTTTTTTTATCAATTTCTTTATCTCTATTTTATTCTTGTAATAAAAAAGTGAATACAGATTATAAATTTAGTCTCGATTCGTTTATAAATGAGTTTTGTAATTCAACCAAAAGTAAAGAAGTAAATGATAAATTTTCAAATGTTTTTTGCTTATGCGACTTGTACCAAAAAAATTCATATAAACCTTTTTGGTTTTCAGCGGATACTTTAAACTCGAATGGAATTTTTGTCATAAATCACTTGTCTAATGCTTATCAGTATGGTCTTGATCCAAAATTCTATCATGTGAATGCTATTAAATTTTATCTTGAAAAATTTAATAAATCTAAAATGTTTAACAAGGAAATTGCACAGGTTATGGTTGAATTAGTGTTAACCGATTCCTACTTACTTTTTTGTCAGCACCTATCGTTTGGTTTTACTAAATCAATTGAATTAAATCGCAGTCAAAATTCTTGCTTATTTAATCAAATTATTATTTCAAAAATTCAATTAAATAAAATGGACGAAATTGCTAAAGAAATAGAGTGTAAGCAAATTCACTATTTAAATTATAGAAATGCATTAACTAATTTTTTTAATTCAATTTCTTACGATAATTTATCAATTCCCTATGTTTCTACCGATTCTATAAAAGCGTATCAACTTACTGCAAAAAGGCTTGTAGGTTTAAATATTTTAAATAAAAAAGAGGTAGATAATTATTCAAAAATTAAGCAAGCTATAAAAAAATATAAATATTTATTTGGAATTGAAGAAAATAATGTTTTGGATTCTATCACAATTAATTCAATGAATCAAAATATTGATAATTATAGAAATCAAAGCATAATGGTAACCGAAAAACTCAAACAAATTGATGAGCAAAACGATAATTTTGTATTAATCAATATTCCCACTTATACCTTATTTTGGGTTGAATTAGGCGAATTAGCTACTACACACAAAGTAGTAGTTGGTACTGTTAAAAATCAAACCCCCGAATTAAGTAGCACTATATCAAAATTCACACTTTTTCCTGAATGGAATGTGCCTTATAAAATTGCAACTAAAGAAATACTTCCTTGTGTGAAAAACAATGTAAAATATCTCGACAAACACAAATATGTTATTTCTTTAGGCTCCGGTAAAGATATCGATCCAAGTACCGTAAATTGGAAAAAATTAAATAATTCAAACTTCCCTTACAGAGTTAAGCAAACATCGGGCGAACATAATTCATTGGGAATTTTGAAATTCTTTTTTTCTAACTCAAACGATGTTTATTTGCACGATACTCCGCAAAAGAATTTTTTCAATCGAACAGTCCGCTCATTTAGTCATGGTTGTATGCGATTACATCGTCCGTTTGATTTTTTAAAATTTGTTTTAGAATATCAGCAAGGATTGTATCATTTATCCGACGAAAAGTTGAAAGAAAAAGGATTGTACGAAAAGCAAAAGTTAAAATTCAAAAAAGTGTTAGATGAAAAAGAGAATATTCCATTAATTGATACTGTTAATGTTCATCTTGCCCAAAAAGTGAAAAAAGATTTCTTTTTGAAACGAGCTATTCCTATTCATGTTTGCTATTTTTCTTCTTTTTACGATATAGATGGGAATGTTCTATTTTATAAAGATATATACAAAAGAGATAGTTCGTTTTACAACAACTTAAATGCTTACAGAAATAAACAAATTAAAGTTTGGAATGATGGTAATTAATTTCCTAACCCATTAATAAACAAATCGGCATTTCCCTTAACAGTACCTGAAAGTTTTAAATTTTCTGGAAGAATAAAAATTTCTTTTATGTTTACATCACTTACGTTTCCTTTTAAAAATATCCCTTTTTGAATTTCATAATTTCCGATTTGTTTATTAACATCGGTTTTCATAGTATCGATATAAGATGATACTGGAAATTTTAAATAGGGTTCCATCTTATTTAAAATAGTGCCGTGTACTAGCCAATTGGCTGATTTTACTAAAACATTCTTTGTGCTTAGTTCAAAATCCGATTCTTTTATTTCAATAGTCCGAGTGTCTTTGTTGTAGAATGGAACACCCGTAAAATAAATAACCCCTTTAACCGAACCACTAACTGTTAATACAAACACCATTTTGCCATTTTTACCAAAAAAATCAATGTCATCAATTTTAATATATTTTTTCCCCTGTTCAAACTTTTGTCCAATTAATTCTTTTTTAGCAATGTCTTTTATAAAAGTGTTTGAAACATCTACATTATAATTTATTAAAAATGATTTATCAAGTTTTGGACTGATAGTTAATGTTGGAAGTGCCGATTTTACAGTTTTACTTGGCTTAATACCAATAATGCAATCAATGAATGATTTAAAGCCAATCGTAAATTGAATATTGTTATTTTTTGTAGACATTGGTGAGCAAAATACTTCCATTGGTTTAATTACAAGCCACGTTACATTTTCTTCACTAATTAGCATTGGCTCCTGAACTTGAGACCAAGAATCGCCTGCAATTTTTTTTAATTCTACCGCATCAGATATGCTTTTATCTATTTGTTTATTAATTAAATTAGGACAAGTTTTTAATGCAATGTCTAAAATAGATGATATGGGGACATCTACTCCTACAATTTTTAATACTGGTTTTGTAATCCATTCGTAACTCGAAATTCTTGTGTATGTGGCGATATCCCAGTTTGGAGAAATATTAACTCCGGTTGAAAACGACATGGATAACTCACCCGAAACCTCATAATAGTCAGATATTGAAAAGCCAAATTGTTCAACTTTCCAACCAAATTTCGACCAAATCTTTAAAGGAATTGTATATTTTAATTGATTATTTTCGGCTTTAATTACAAAATTTTTCGACTTTGTAATCTTCATTTGTAAATTGTCATCATCTAAATTTTTGTCTTCATAAATTACTCCTGCAAACTGTTGATTTACCGATTTTTCAATTTCAGACATGTTTAGTGTTATAGGAATCGAAATCATTGAAATTTCGGGAGTAAAAACTGGGGGTTGATATTCAGCTATAGGTTTATCAACTTTAACTGTTTTGCATGACAACAACAAAAACAATGTTGATAAAATTGAAATACTAATTGAAAATTTTGAATTCATTTTTTATTGATGTTTATTTTTAAATTCAGTTAAGCCAAATGCCGCTTTATGCCCTTCTTGATTTATACAATGTATTAATTTCTTTTTCAATCCCCAGCATGTCATATTCCGAAAATTTAATTTTTCGGATAATTTTCTAGTTGATATTTGGGGGGAATTACAAACTTCATACGCAATTTTAAATGCATCGGGTAGTGAAATTTTACACCCGTGAAACAACGTATGAGCAGTGGCTGATTCAATGTGCTTGCACTTAGTGCATCTTCGCGAATAAGGAGTTTTGCCTTCGCAATAGTTTGTGTTTCCACATTTACGACACACATATCCCACAGCCCATTTTTTCTCAGACAGCCATTTTAAACAACTCTCTTTTGACGAAAATTTATTTTCAAAATCCGAAATGCTGATTTTATCAAAAAAGTCAAAATGTTCCATAAATGCAAAATTAGAAATTTTAAGCATTCTGAAATCCTTAATAATTAAAAATCTTTAAATTCAAATGTTAATTTTAAATATGTTTGGATTTTAGTATAATTTTGAAACATGAAAATAAGCAAATTTTATTTTTTTATTTTATTTTTTTTAATCTCTTGTCGAAAAAGTGAAATCCCAATTCCACCCTCAATTGATGATAACCCAAATTTATCAGAACTTGAAGACTATATTAGATATAAACAAGATAGGAGGGCTGTTTTTACCTATCAACAATTTGATGAATTATTGAAAAAATTATCATACGATAAATTTATTGTTCTTCCAATCAATGAGTTTAAAGATTCAATTAACTTAAAAAAAGTAATGATTGGATTTCGACATGATGTTGACTGTCATCCGTTTAAAGCATTAGAAATGGCAAAATTTGAACATGATTATAATTTTAGAACGACCTTTTATATTTTAGCTACTGCCGAGTATTATGGCAAAATTACTAAAAGAGGTGCTCATCGATTTAGATGTTTAGACGAGATTTATCAAAAAATTTCTAATTATCATCATGAAATTGGGATTCATAACGATTTGCTTACCATTATGATCAA
This sequence comes from uncultured Lentimicrobiaceae bacterium, assembly GCA_964521105.1. Taxonomy (GTDB): domain Bacteria; phylum Bacteroidota; class Bacteroidia; order Bacteroidales; family WCHB1-69; genus JAQUGA01. The sequence goes on from CAZFPO010000010.1 coordinate 23,377, forward strand.
ATACCATCTTAATCCATTAGAGTTTAATAAAGAAGAGATGGATTATTATAAAAGTATCGGAATCGATGTAAATGGAACCTCCTCACATGGTTCTAAAATTGCCAGAGAAACTGTTCCAAATTACCAAGTTTTTTCTGATTTTGCCACAAAAGAATTCGTTTTATACGACGGACGCCGATTCAAGTTGGGTGAATATAGTTTGAATAGATACGGCTTTGATTATGAATCGTATCATATCGATTATAATAAATATTTTTCTGATAGAGGCGGAGTTTGGAATGTACCTGGTGGATTTGAACAAGTACTCAATGAGCTAGATAATTCTAAACCTGGCGATAGAATTCAAATATTGTTACACCCAGTTTGGTGGGGGAAAAACTAATGCTTAGGTTGTTTTTTGATATGCTGAAATAATAAAATAATAAATCTTTGTGTTTAATAGAACAACAATAATTGTAAACAATAATTTTCGATTACTTTTGCCAAATAAAATTATATTCATTGAGTTCACTTAAAAATTTAGCTGGTCAAACTGTTATTTATGGTGTATCAAGCATCATAGGTCGTTTACTAAATTACCTTTTAGTACCACTTCATGTTTACATTTTTACTAATCCTAGTGAATATGGGGTTGTTGGAGAAATGTATGCTTGGGTGAGCCTTTTAATTGTTGTTCTGGTTTATGGCATGGAAACCGCTTTTTTTAGATATAATGAACTAGAAGAAAATAAAAATAAAGTATTTGGCACATCTTTTATTTCGCTTTTAATTACTTCAGCTCTTTTTGTGCTTTTTATGCTCAATTTTATTAATCCAATTGCCGAACTTTTACAATATCAGGCAAACCCCGAATACCTTCTGTGGTTTTCGTTTATTATTGTGTTAGATGTTTTAAGTACTATTCCGTTTGCTCGATTACGTGCTCAAAATAGAGCTAAAAGATTTGCTTCTATTAAAATTATTGGAATTTTAGTAAACGTCATTTTAAATTTATTTTTTCTGCTATTTTGTCCATGGCTTTCCGAATACCCACAATATGAATTTTTAATTTCGTGGTTTTATAGCCCATCGGTAGGAATAGGTTATATCTTTCTGGCAAATTTGTTTTCTAGTTTTGTTACCCTTTTGTTTTTAATTCCAGTAATTAAAATTAGAGATATAAGTTTCAATTTTAAACTATGGAAAAGTATGTTTTACTATGCATTTCCATTATTGATTTTTGGTTTAGCAGGCATAATTAACGAAACGATGGATAGAATTTTAATTAAAGTTTTGTCCAATCCTGATATTGCTATGAGCCAAGTTGGTATTTATAGTGCTTGTTATAAAATTTCAATTATGATGACAATTTTTATTCAAGCTTTTAAATATGCTGCCGAACCTTTTTTCTTTTCTAAGGCAAAAGATTCAGATGCAAAACACGCCTATTCAATGGTTATGACGTACTTTGTAGCAACTTGTTCCTTTATTTTTCTCACAATAATGTTGTATATGGATATTGTTAAAAATTTTGTGAGCGCTTCTTATCAAGAGGGTTTAGGTGTTGTTCCAATATTATTAATGGCAAACTTATTTTTAGGAGTGTTTTATAATTTATCGGTATGGTATAAAATTACTGGGCAAACCCGTTTTGGAGCCTACATTTCAATATTTGGTGCAATCATTACCTTGGTTTTAAATTATTTATTAATTCCAGTAATGGGATATATGGGTGCTGCATGGACAACCTTTATATGTTATGGCTCAATGATGATTATCTCATTTTTTTTAAGTCAAAAATATTATTACATAAAATACAATTTAAAAAAGGTATTCGGCTATTTGCTGCTATCTGTTGCTCTATATTTTTCTAGTTTATTTATTCCAAAAATAGACCAACCCATTAATTTAGCTATAAATACACTGCTGTTGCTTTTTTATGTATCAATAATTTATTTGTCCGAGCGCAAAACTATTCGTTCATTATTAAGTGATCCTAAAATAAAAAATGATTAATTTATGGAAAAAGTTAAAGTATCTATTGTTAACAGTTCAAAGCATAAACTACCCCATTACGAAACAGAGTTTTCGGCTGGTATGGATTTACGAGCAAATATTGATGAACCTATAATTCTAAAATCTCTTGATAGAGCAATTATTCCAACTGGTTTGTTTATTGAACTTCCTAAAGGGTTTGAGGCTCAAATTCGCCCACGAAGTGGATTGGCTGCAAAATTCGGAATAACAGTGCTTAATACACCTGGTACTATTGATGCCGATTATCGTGGAGAAATTAAAATTATTTTGGTCAATTTATCAAACCATGGTTTTCAGATTAATGATGGCGAAAGAATTGCTCAAATGGTTGTTGCAAAGCATGAAGTGGTTGAGTGGTTTCAGGTTTCAACCTTAAACAAAACCGAAAGGGGTGCCGGAGGATTTGGGCACACAGGTATCTAAAAATATTTTATGAAAATTCGGATCTATCTAATACTTATTATTTTTGTTTTGCTTAGTTCCTGCAAAACAAAAAATGTATCATCAACTAATCGTCAGAGACCACTTGTTTTTATCGCTAAACAAAATGATTTCAAATTTACCGCATCATTAATCGATGCTGTGAAAGAAAAAAACATCGGAAATTTAAAAGAAGCTGAAAAAATACTACTCGAATTATACGATATTAATCCAAGTAGCGATGCCGTATGCTATCAGTTGGCTATGGTTAAGCAAATGCAATCAAAACCGATAGAAGCCATAACTTATGCTCAAAATGCTTTGAAAATTTTACCCGAAAATCAATGGTATTTAAATTTATTGGGCGATTTATATGATGAAACATCAAATTTTTCACAATCAAATGTAATATGGAAAAAACTTGTAACGCTTTTTCCTCAGCAACTTGAATATTACTATAGTTTGGTTTTGTCGAACATTTATCAAGGAAAATGGGAAGATGCTGTAAATGCATACGATATGCTAGAGAAACAAACAGGACCAAACGAAGAACTTGCTTTGGCTAAACAGCGTATTTGGCTTCGATTAAATAAAGTGGATAAGGCAATAAACGAAATTCAAAAATTAATCGATTTATATCCTCGCGAATCAAGATATTATTTAATGGCAGGCGATTTATGTTTAAGTAATAAACTATTCGATAGAGCAAAATCATATTACGATAAAGCGATTGGTATTGACCCACTCAATCCATATATCTCGATTTCTTTAGCCGATTATTACAAAAAAACAAATCAACGAGAAAAATCTTATGAAAATTTAAAAAATGCATTTGGAAACTCACAAATGGATATTGACACCAAAATAAAAGTATTAATGTCGTATTATTCGGTTACAGAAGTATACGACACATTACTTTCAGATGCTTATACCCTTACCGAAATTTTAATAAAAACTCACCCCGACGAACCAAAAGCATGGTCGATGTATGGCGATTTTTTAATTCGCGACAAAAAATATGATGAAGCAAAAAATGCTTTTATTAAAGTACTGGAGTTTGATAAAAGTAAATATGTAATTTGGGAGCAACTTTTAATGATTTTTACCTATCAACTCGATAATGAAAATATGTTAAAATATAGTAACGAAGCAATTGATTTGTTTCCTAGCCAACCCTATTTGTTTTTAATAAAAGGAATGGCGTTATATAATAAAGGTGATTATGAATCAGCTGTTAAATCATTTGAATTTGGTAAAAATCTAACGATAAGTAACGATGAAACAGCTCTAAATATTTGGGTTTATTTAGGTGAAACATATCATAAATTGAACGATAATGTTCGTTCTGACAAAGCGTTTGATAAGGCTTTGATGATAAGTCCTAAAAATACTTATGTTTTAAACAACTATGCTTTTTATTTATCCTTGCGAAATGAAAATTTAGAAAAAGCTAAGAAAATGGCAGAAGTGTTAGTTCGATTGAAACCGGATAATTATTCTTATCAAGATACTTATGCTTGGGTTTTATTCAAAATGAAAAATTACAATGAAGCTAAAATTTGGATTGATAAAGCCATCATAAATGGTGGAGATGCCAATCCAACCATTATAGAACATTATGGCGACATTTTGTGGATGTTAAATGATAAAGAAAATGCCGTTTTATATTGGGAAAAATCAAAAAATGCTGGAAATGAATCCAAAATTTTAATTCAAAAAATTGAAAAAAAAATATTTCTAGAATAAATTTTTGGCATGAAAAATGTTTAATTTTTAAAATATTGTAAAAAAAATGTATCTTTGTTTTATAATTGGGATAAAATAAAATAAATTATTAATAAAAAAAATAACTATGAAAAAAATTATGCCATTTTTGCTTATAGCAATTTTTGCTTTTGCAGTGAGTGTTAACGCACAAGTAGCCAAAAAAACAGTAGTAACCATAGCTGGTAAAAATAAAGGAAGTGTTGCAAAATCAGCAATTATTACTGCCGAAAAACTTAAAGTGGATAACTCTAAACAAGGAATTGAGTATTTTACAATGTATTATGATGTTAATGGACAACGTAGATCATTCAGTTCTAATTCTGCTTCATTATCGCAAGAGATGAAGAATGCAATTAATACATTTAATAAACCAACAAAAGTAACTTTTGCTGATATTTTAGGGTATGATGTTGCTACACCGGCTAACAAATACAAGCTGGGTTCTTTTACAATTTCAATTGAATAATTTCATTTAAAAAGGTAAAAAGAGGCTTCAAATTTTGAAGCCTCTTTTTAATTTATTCAGAAACAAATTCTTGAAATGGTTTTCTTTCTCGTGGAGCCATTTCCATATTTACTAAATTCTCGTGAAGATTTTCGGGTGCATCAATATAGCCAACCGCTAGTATTGCTAAAGGAATTATGTTTTCGGGTAAATTAAATTGAGTTTTTGCTTTATTTACGTCAAAACCGCTCATTTGATGAACATATAGTCCTCTGCTTGTAGCTTCTAATGTTAAATTTGCAACAGCATTTCCACAGTCGTAAGTATAGGTGGGATTATTGTTCCCATCCGCTAATTTTTCATTTCCACAAACAAGTATTAATACTGACGATTTTGGTGCCCACAATTGATTAAATGGTACTAAAACGTCAACAATTTTATTAAATGTTTGGTTGTTGCGTTTGCCATAAATAAAAGACCATGGTTGAACGTTAAATGCAGATGGTGCCCATCTGGCGGCTTCAAATAAACTGTTAATATCTTCTTGAGTAATGTTCTTTGATACATCAAATGAACGAGGGCTCCAACGATTTGCTAAATGTTCATGAATAGGATATTCTGTTTTTGCTTTCTTTTCCATATAAAAATAATATTAAATTTGTATTTTAATACATAAACGTTTTAAAGGGTATTGTGTTGAATAAATTTAACAAATATTAATATCAATAAAATTTATGAATCTATTTAGGTTTATTCAAGATGCTTTTAATCAAACCATTAAAACAGTTTGGATATTACTTAAAATAATGATTCCTGTTTCAATTATAATTAAAATAATTCAAGAATTAAATTTACTTCATTACCTTGGCGATTTTCTATCGCCCGTAATGACAATTGTAGGTTTACCCGGCGAAACTGCCATAATTTGGGCAACAGCAATGCTTGTTAATATTTACGGAGGATTGTTGTCATTTGTTGCAATCTCGTCTGAAATATCACTAAATTATGCTCAATTAAGTGTTTTATTCACAATGATTTTAGTAGCTCACAATTTTCCTATTGAACTTCAAATTGCAAACAAGGCTGGTGTAAAATTATTTGTTGCTTTTTCTATTAGGTTTTTTGGAGCTATATTTATTGGTATTATATTAAATCTTTTATATAGTTCAGGAAATTTTTTACAAGAAACTGTAACTGTAAGTTCTTATTTAAAGCCCGTTGATAAATCCATAGAATTTTGGATTATTAATGAACTAAAAAATTATGCATTTATAACAACTGTTATTTTTATTTTGATTGTAATTTTAAAGATATTAAATCAAATAGGGGTTATCGATTGGATTAGTAAAATTCTTGAGCCCATTTTAAAAGTTATTGGAATAAGAAAAAGTGTTATTCCACTATCTCTAATAGGTTTAACTTTAGGCTTGGCTTATGGAGGTGCATTAATTATAGAAGAATCGAAAAAAAAAGAAGTCTCATCTCGTGATATTTTCTATTCTTTAGCATTAATGGGTCTGTGTCATAGTCTTATTGAAGATACTTTGTTAATGTATTCGTTGGGAGGCAATTTATCGGGCATACTTTTTGCCCGTATATTTCTCGCTTTTTTCTTAGTTTATATCTTTGTTAAAATTACATCAAAAATATCGGAAAATAATTTTATTAAGTGGTTTATGCGAAGAAAATTGATGGGAAACAAGACGTTATAACAATCATAAACTTTAATTTATTTTTTTATATTTGCACTATTAATTTAGCCATTACTTTTTTATAAAATAATTATCATGAAAAAACTTTTGTTAATAATCCAAATCGTTTTAGTAGTTTCAATTAGTTTTGCTCAAACTACTGTTAATAAAAAACTTCCATCGGTTCAAATTAAATCGCTTGATGGGAAATCCGTTAATACTTCAACCTTTAATAATAATGGTAAGCCAATTATAATAAGTTTTTGGGCTACTTGGTGTAAACCATGTATTAAAGAGCTTACTACCATTGCCGAAGTATACGAAGATTGGCAAAAAGAAACAGGTGTAAAATTGATAGCAGTATCTATTGACGACTCTCGTTCTTCTTCAAAAGTTCAAACCCTAGTTGATGGCAAAGCATGGGAATATGAAGTTTATAGTGATGTGAATGGAGATTTTAAAAGAGCCATGAATGTAAACGAAATTCCTATTGTTTTTATTCTTGATGGTAGTGGTAATATTGTTTGGCAACATTCTTCATTTTCGGAAGGTGGCGAGCTTGAATTAATTAAAATTGTAAAAAAAATTAATGCTGGTGAAGATGTTTCAACCCAACACTAGAATTATACTAAAATTGAATTATGAAGAAGTATAGTTTTGTTTTTATCGTTTTTTTATTTAGTTTATCCAAGCTTTTTTCACAAGGAATTTTAGGTGGAAAAATAAGTGGTAATTTTCAAGTAGATGCTCAATATTATCAAAAAGATAGCTTAATTGGAGCCGAAGATGTGGACGAAAAAATTCTAATTAACACGTTTTCTAATATTGTATATACTAATGAAAAATTTAGTGCAGGAATACGGTTTGAAATGTATCAAAACCCCTTAGTTGGATTTAATAAAAAGTATAAAGGAAGCGGTATACCATTTCGTTATGCAAATTATAATGATGGCGATTGGGAAATTACTGTTGGAAATTTTTATGAACAATTTGGTAATGGATTAATATTTAGGTCGTACGAAGAAAGAAATTTGGGCTTTGATAATGCAATGGACGGCGTGCGGTTTAGAGCTAATACATTTAAAGGTTTTTCTGTTAAAGGAATTTGGGGAACACAGCGTTATTTTTGGGATAAAGGTGAAGGTATTGTTAGAGGATTAGATGGGGAAATAAATTTCAATGATTTATTTGTGAAAATGAATGATTCAAAATTTAAAGTAATTGCGGGACTGAGTTTTATTAGTAAATATCAAAGTGATCAAGACCCATTATATAATTTGCCAAAAAATGTTGGTGCATTTGCTGGTAGAACTAATATTGGTTATGGAAAAATTAACTTACAAAGTGAGTATGCATACAAAATTAACGATCCGAATGCTACAAACAATATGATTTATAAACCAGGTGAAGCATTACTTGTAAACGCCTCCTATTCGCAAAAGGGATTTGGAATATTATTATCTGCCTTAAGAGCTGACAATATGGATTTTAGGTCGGATAGAAATATTACAGAGAGTGCTTTAAATATCAATTATTTACCATCGCTTACTCGACAACATGCCTATGCATTAAGTGCCTTTTATCCTTATGCCAGCCAAAATAATGGTCAAATGTCGTTTCAAGGACAGATAAATTATAAAATTAAAAAATCTACTTTAATTGGAGGTAAATATGGTATAGACTTAGCATTAAATTATTCTCGTGTTTATGATATTAATAAGATGCCAATTGATGAAAACACTACCATCGGTCAAACAGGTACTGATGGCTATAAAAGTAATTTTTTTGAAATTGGGAAAACCATACTTTTTGAAGACTTTAATGTTGAAATTGGAAAAAAAATTAATAGTCGATTGAAGTTTATTTTCGATTACATATACCTAACATACAACAAAGATATTTTGGAAGGACACCCTGGAATTCCGAATGTTTATGCTAATATTTGTGTGTTAGATATAGCCTATAAAATAACTGATAATAATTCGATTAGATTTGAACTTCAAAATTTGGCAACAAAACAAGATATGGGAAGTTGGGCTAATGCGTCTTTTGAATATACCATAGCCCCCAAATGGTTTTTTTCGGCTGGAGATACATATAATTATGGAAATGAAGAGAGCTCTAAAAGAATTCATTATTACAATGCTTCCATAGGATTTGTTAAAAACACATTGCGATTTGCACTTTCGTATGGCAAACAACGAAAAGGTATTTTGTGTGTTGGTGGTGTTTGCCGCGAAGTACCAGCTGCTAATGGTTTAAGTGTTACAATTACAGGAACATTTTAATTTTTTATTATGAAAAAGCCAATTTATTTTATAATTGTTTTTTTAAGCTATCTTTTGTTTTCATGTGATAAAATAGAAGGTCCATACATGGTTCATGAAATCATCGATGCTTCGTGTGATACTCCTCAGTTTCCGTCGTTGGGCAATACATATAAAAAATTACTGCTTGAAGAGTTTACAGGTCATACTTGTGTTAATTGTCCTGAGGGTCATCAAAAAGCGAGTCAATTAATCGATAAATATCAAGATTCTATAGTTGTGGTAGCAATTCATGCAGGAGTTTTTGCACAGCCAGAGTTGCCAGATTTTCCTGCCGATTATCGAACGGCTGAGGGTACTGAGATGAATGATGCTTTTGGGGTACAAGGATACCCATCGGGAATGGTAAATCGTTTGCCCTTTGGTGGTTCAATTGTTATGGGTAAAACTTCATGGGGTATGGCTTGTAATGCAATAAATAAGCAAGATGCAAAAGTATCCATTCAAATGATAAGTGATTTTAATAATAGTGAGCAAAAATCTTGCGTTCATACAAAAGTTACATTTCTTGAAGATATTCAAGCTAATCTTAAATTATCAATTTATATGATTGAGGATAGTATTATATCGCCTCAAAAAAACTCAAATCAGACCATTGGAGATGTTCCAACTATTCACAATTATTGTCACAAACACATGTTAAGAGCAAGTTTAAATTCGGTTTGGGGAGTAGATGTTCCAAATAATATTACAACTGCTCAGCAAACTTTTTACAAAGGCTATAGTTTTTTGTTTCAAGGAACACAATTTAACCCAAATCATTGTTCCTTTATTGCTATTGTGTACGATAAAAACACTTACGAAGTATTACAAGTGGAGGAGATTAAGGCAATTGAGGGTGATTAAACAGCTGAGAAATAGAGATATTTCGTTTTAGTTTTTTGAATCCCATTCTAACAAATGGGGTGTTTTTAAAAATCTTTTTAAATTCTGATGAACTTAATTGTTGAATTTGTAATTGGTCAAAGTTCAATAAGTTTTCATTAATTAATTCGGAATTTGAAACAGGAATAGCTTTTTTATTGTGAGGACAAACGTTTTGACAAATATCACAACCAATAATATTGTTTTCCATTTTTTTTTGCAACTCAAGATCAATATTGTCTTTGTGTTCAATAGTTAAATACGAAATGCACTTACGGGCATCTAATAAATTGCTTTTTGTTAAAGCCTTGGTCGGACAGGCATCAATACAGGCTGAGCAATTACCACAATAATTGCTATTTTTATTATTTTCAATATCATAATCAATATTTAATACTACACCACCCAAAAAGAAGAGAGAGCCTTTTTTAGGAATAATGAAGCAAGTGTTTTTTCCAATCCAACCTAGCCCAGTTTCAACAGCCATAGCTTTTTCTAGAAGTGGTTTTGAATCAACAAAAAAATCAAATTGAATGTTGGGATAAGAAAAAGACAGTTCATCCATTATTGAACTTAATTTTTTTTTAATAACATAATGGTAGTCGTTTAATAAGGCGTATTGAGATACTTTAAGCTTATTGTTTGTATCCCAAAAATTATTATGGTAATTTAATGCAACAATAGCGTAACTCTTTGCCCAAGGAAAAAGATTTGTAGGGTTTAATCGAATCGCTGTATTGTTTTCCATCCAAGCCATATTGGCATGGTGATTATTTAATAACCAATTTTTATAGTGCTTGTATGGAATATCTAAATTTTTAATTTTTGCAAAACCACATTCTTCAAAACCAATTCGTAATGCAATTTTTCTAAAATCAGAAAAAAAATCACTCATTTTTTTCAAAACTAATTGGTTTATATCTCTCAGGAATCCTGATTGATGTCGGTCCTTCAATATTAAAATGCAAAGATTCGTTTAAAAACTGAGCTTTTATTTTGATTCCTGGAATTTCAATTTGCCAGAATTGTGGAAACTTATTGTTTTCAATAATTTGATATTGATTGTATGTTACTATTGCTTTTTGTTGCGAAAAAACGTCTTCAATAGAATTTGAAAATATCGAAGAATTTTGCTTTGAATAGGTGATTGTTTGGTTTATTTTTATGTTTTCTTTTTTATTTTTGCGATTTTGTTGACTAAAAATAACGGTGGAGTCTGAATTTATTACACTAAAATTGTCATCAAATTGGTTAAAATCACTAGCTATAAAAATAGATTGTATCATGTTGAAGTTAAGCGTTACTCCAAATTTTTTTGGAAATATTGAATAATCACCCACATAATAAGTCATATCAAGTTTATTCATGAATTTAACGCTATCCTTAGTTAGAACTGCTCTGGAAAGTTCTATGGCAAATTTACTTATGTTTAAATAGATTATACTGTCTTTTTTATTAACTACAAAAATTAAAACACTTTGCGTTTCGTTGTCGTTAGTAATTAATGCCTTAACACGAGTTGAAAACCATTGATAATTTAATTGATTTTTTAGAAGTAATAGAGCCTCTTTGTCATCAAATTTTGGTTTATTAATTTCGGAATTTGTTGGAATTGTGTCATTACTTTTATTAATTGTATTACTTCCTGATTTTTTTAAAGTATTACAAGACGAAATTACTATTGAGGATATAATAATAAAAATTATTATTAATTTGTTCATTTTCATGTAAGCAGAATTGATTTTATTTTGGCAAAAGTACAAATAAAAAAGAGGTGAATTTTAGCACCTCTTTTAATAATTTAAAAAACATTTAAAATTATCTTAAAATGGTAAAATTACCACTGTATTCGTGTCGTTTACCTTCTAAATCTTTAACAAAGAAACGATAAGCATAAATTCCGTGAGGGGCTCTAATTCCAGTTCCCAAATAACCATCCCACGAAGCAAAAGGAGTATGAGTGTAAAATATCAATCGTCCCCAACGGTCGAAAATCATCATGGTATATTCACTTGGGTCGAGACCACGACCAACCGGTTTAAATACTTCATTAAGCCCATCTTTATCGGGAGTGAAAGCATTAGGGATATAAAAAGAATAAGGGCTTTCTACTTGAATAACCATGCTGGTAGAATCCATACAACCATATTCGGAAGTTACAATTAACCATGTAGTGTATTTGCCCACAGCCGAATAAGTATGATTAGGATTTTGAACGATGGCAGTGTTTGCAGGGGATAAGAAATCGCCGAAATTCCAATACCAAGAAGAAGCATTAGTAGAAGCGTCATGAAATTCAAGTTCGGGTTGGTCGAGCGTAACAACGTCCGTTGGCACCGTAAAGTCAGCTATTGGTTTTGGATAAACAATAACCGAGGTAGTGGCAACACCGGAGCAACCATATTGGTTTGTTCCTGTTACTCTATATTCGGTAGTAAAAGTAGGATTTATGCTAATAGTTGCTGTTTGCATACCGTTGTTCCAAACGTATGATGTGCCACCGGTAGCCGAAATTTGGGCAACTTCGCCAATACAAATAACATCGCCAACGGCTTCAATAATTGCATCGGGGTTAACAATTACGGTGTCGATAGAGAAACAACCATGTAGATCGGTAACTGTAATGGTATAAACGGTTGTTGAATCCACAATTGGGTTAATAATTGCAGTGTCTCCTAAATTACAACACCATTGATAAGTAGCACCCGTAGGAGAAGAAGCCACGGCTTGTTGTCCCGAGCAAATCATCGAAGGAGTAATTGTGATAACGGGGTTTTCGTATACATTAACGGTAACTGAAGCGGTATTAGTACAACCTTGTGCTGAAGTACCGGTAACAGTGTATGTTGTTGTTGCTGTGGGAGCAACTGTGATAGGATTTCCGGTAGTTCCATTACTCCAACTGTATGTAGCAGCCCCCGCACCAGTGATAGTAGAATTTTGATTTGGACAAATATCGTTAGCCGTAGCTGTAACGTTAGGTTTAGGATTAACAACTAAGGTAGCACTTACGGCAGCACCAGTTTGACCTGTTGGTGGGTGTAAAACCATTGTGTAAGTACCACCTTGGTTTAATTGAGCATTTGTAATAGTAACCGAAGGAGTTTGACCGTATTGATAAAATCCACCAGGACCTTCAAATGTATAATTAGCACCAGCTACAGGGTTTTCAACAGTTAAAACGGCAGTTTCGCCAACACAAACGGTGTCGCCTTGGAAAGGACGAACAATGGCACAGTTTGTTGAACCAACGCTAGTAGCGTCGCTTTGAAAATTAATTTGGCAAGCTTGGTTTGAATAATTGGTAATTAATAAAATATACCACTGTCCGGTTTGAGCATTTGGAATATGAACGTATTCGATGGGGTCGGCAGTAAAACTACAGTCAATCATATTGCCAACAGGGTAGCCCCCTAAATTTGATGGATTAACACCATTAGTTGGACCATGTGAAGAACAGCCACTACAATTATACAATAATTGACTACAAACTCCAGATGCTTGCAAAGCCGCAAAACTACTTGCAGTAAATGGTCCCCAGCATGCGAAATCTAAATCACGTGAAGGAGATGTCCACATGTGTATATTAATTCTACCTGGATTACTAACTTGTAAATAATACCATGATGGATTGGGGGTAGAACCTAAACAACCAACACTTGAACCTGCACTACCCGAACCAACACCAGCGGGAAAAGTATATGTGGGATCATCAGAGCAAAATGGAGCAGCTCCTGCACAAGTTGGTCCTCCTTGTTGAGAAAATAGATGAAAACTGATGGATAGAGTTATAAGTAAAAGTGAAAGTTTTGAATAATATGTCTTCATAATAATTAAAGGTGTGAATTATAAAAATTTAAGCCAACGAAAATAAGACAGTATTTTATTGGTTATAGTTGTCTGATTGTTAAAATCAAATTTTTTATTTACAATTTTTATTCTTTTCTTTGTAAATAGCTGTTTATTAGAGAATAAAAAAAAGAGGTGGAATTTAGCACCTCTTTTAATAATCTAAAAAATATTTAAAATTATCTTAAAATGGTAAAGTTTCCACTGTATTCGTGTCGTTTACCTTCTAAATCTTTAACAAAGAAACGATAAGCATAAATTCCATGAGGGGCTCTAATTCCAGTTCCAAGGTATCCATCCCACGAAGCAAAAGGAGTATGAGTATAAAATATCAATCGTCCCCAGCGGTCGAAAATCATCATGGTATATTCGCTTGGGTCGAGACCGCGTCCAACCGGTTTAAATACTTCATTAAGCCCATCTTTATCGGGTGTAAAAGCATTAGGTATATAGAAAGAATAAGGGCTTTCTACTTGAATAACCATACTCGTAGAATCCATACAACCATATTCGGAAGTTACAATTAACCATGTAGTGTATTTGCCCACAGCCGAATAAGTATGATTAGGATTTTGAACGATGGCTGTATTTGAAGGCGAAACGATGTCGCCGAAATTCCAATACCAAGAGAACGCATTAGTTGAAGCATCTGTAAAAGTAAGTTCTGGATCATCTAATGTAACCACATCGTTAGGAACAGTAAAGTCAGCCACAGGTTTTGGATAAACGATAACTGTTGTTGTATCAACTCCAGAGCAACCATATTGGTTGGTTCCTGTAACTCTATATTCGGTAGTAAAAGTAGGATTTATGCTAATGGTAGCAGTTTGCATACCGTTGTTCCAAACGTATGATGTACCGCCGGTAGCCGAAATTTGAGCAACTTCGCCAATACAAATAACATCGCCAACGGCTTCAATAATTGCATCGGGGTTAACAATTACGGTGTCGATAGAGAAACAACCATGTAGATCGGTAACTGTAATGGTATAAACGGTTGTTGAATCCACAATTGGGTTAATAATTGCAGTGTCTCCTAAATTACAACACCATTGATAAGTAGCACCCGTAGGAGAAGAAGCCATGGCTTGTTGTCCCGAGCAAATCATCGAAGGAGTAATTGTGATAACTGGATTTTCGTATACATTAACGGTAACTGAAGCGGTATTAGTACAGCCTTGAGCCGAAGTACCAGTAACAGTGTATGTTGTAGTAGCAGTTGGAGCAACAGTAATTGGATTTCCGGTTGTTCCATTACTCCAGCTATAAGTTGCTGCACCAGCACCAGTGATGGTTGAATTTTGATTAGGACAAATGTCGTTAGCCGTAGCTGTAACATTAGGTTTAGGATTAACAACTAAGGTAGCACTAACGGCAGCACCAGTTTGACCTGTTGGTGGGTGTAAAACCATTGTGTAAGTACCACCTTGGTTTAATTGAGCATTTGTAATAGTAACCGAAGGAGTTTGACCGTATTGATAAAATCCACCAGGACCTTCAAATGTATAATTAGCACCAGCTACAGGGTTTTCAACAGTTAAAACGGCAGTTTCGCCAACACAAACTGTATCGCCTTGGAAAGGACGAACAATGGCACAATTTGTAGAGCCAACGCTAGTAGCATCGCTTTGAAAATTAATTTGACAAGCTTGGTTTGAGTAGTTTGTAATTAGCAAAATATACCATTGTCCAGTTTGAGCATTTGGAATGTGTACATATTCGATGGGGTCAGAAGCATAACTGCAATCAGTCATATTACCTACAGGATAACCTCCAAGATTTGAGGGATTTACCCCTGATGATGGACCGTGTGAAGAACAGCTACTACAATTATACAATAATTGATTACAAACACCAGATGCTTGTAATGCTGCAAAACTACTAGCTGTAAAAGGTCCCCAACAAGCAAAATCTAAATCGCGTGATGGGGTTGTCCACATATGAATGTTTATCCTACCTGGATTACTAACTTGTAGATAATACCAAGCTGGATTTGGAGCAGTGTATAAACAACCAATGTTTGAACCCGCACTAGTTTGTGCTACTCCAGCTGGGAAGCTATACGTTGGGTCATCAGAGCAAAAAGGAGCAGCCCCAGCACAAGTTGGGCCACCTTGCTGTGAAAATGCTGTTTGGCTAATAATTAACAAAAATATTGTGTAAAAAAGTTTTAAAAAATTTGTTTTCATATATAAAGACTAAATTATTACAAAAAATTAAAAATTCAAATTTAAGACAAAAAAAATATTACCAAAGTTGCTTTAATAAAAAAAAGCATAAACACAAATATAAAAAAAAATATTCATTTTGCTATTAATTAGATTGTTTATTAGAAATTTTAAGAGGTTTTTGTTAGAAATTTCAAAATTATAACGATTTAGAGGGTATTTTGTTTCAATAATTTCGCATAATCTATTTTTTTAATTAAAAAATAAATTCAATTATTGTTAATTTTGTATAAACATATTGTTTGATTTAGTATTTTTGCAAAAAACATAAATAATTTAACTATGAAAAAACATGTTATTTCGTTATTTAGCCTGCTATTTTTAATATTTAATGTTAATTCTCAAATTGACATCAAGTCAAAAGTGAAAGAAAAAACGAACCAACGTATTGAAACACGAACCGATGAGGGTATTGAAAAAGGCTTAGATAAAATTGAAGAGGGCGTAGGAAGTATTTTCAAAAAGAAAGATAAAAAAGAAAAAACTGAAAAAACAGAAGATACTCAAACTACTGAAACTACTACAAATACCGAGACTTCATCAACCACCACAACTACTCCTCAAAAAATTGAAAGCTACACAAAATATGACTTTGTGCCAGGAGATCAAATTATACTTTTTGAAGACTTCTCGCAAGATGCAGTTGGCGATTTCCCTGCTTTATGGACAACTAGTGGTTCTGGTGAAGTAAGAACCATTAATCAAATCCCAGGCAATTTTCTATACATGAATACAAAAGACAAGGTTTATAACTTGATGAAAAACATGGATTTGAATAAAAATTTCATATTTGAATTTGATATCGTAATGACACCTGATGAAGAGGAATCAACTTATGGAAGTTGCTATTTAACTCTATATAACTCAGACAAAAGTGAATTTCTTGACGATGATTTATATCCTGGAATTCAAGGAGTACATGTTGGGATGTCTCATTCGTCTTGGGAAATTACAGCCTATAAAGAGGGAGCTGGAGATGTTATATCCGGTTCTTCTGAAATCTCTCCAATTATCATCAATAAAAAATGCCATGTAATTATTTGGGTTCAAGGTAGACGTTTGAGAATTTACCATGATGGCAAAAAATCTGTTGACTTACCTACAATAATTTATGAAGGAACAAATCCTAACAGATTGAGATTTTCTTTATGGGGTTGTAATGGTTTACCTTATGTAACCAATATAAAATTTATGACAGCTGCTCCCGATACACGTAGTAAACTCTTAACTGAAGGAAAATACATCTCGTATGGCATTACATTCGATTCGGGAAAAGATATTGTTAAACCAGAATCTTATGGTGCTTTAAATGATATTGCTAAGGTATTAAAAGAAAATCCTACGGTAAAAGTTAAAATTGTTGGACACACCGATAGCGACGGCGATGATGCAAAAAACTTAGATTTATCTAAACGTAGAGCAGCAAATGTTAAAGCAAGTCTTGTAAAAGATTTTGGAATTGATGCTTCACAAATACAAACCGATGGTAAAGGCGAAACTGAATCAATTGCTCCAAACACCTCTGCCGAAGGAAAAGCAAAAAATCGTAGGGTTGAATTTATTAAATTGTAAATCTATTAGTTAACCAATACATAGAATCATGAAAAAAATCACATATTTACTTGTAATTTCAGCATTTTTATTTTCTTGCTCTTCAAATAAAACAAGCGAGTCTGAAACAGTCAAATCCGATACTGTAAAAACCGAAAATATTGTAAAACCAGAAGCAGGAAGAAAATATTCTGTTAAATCGGGTATGATAAAATTCAAATCTACGGTTATGGGTATTCAACAGGAAATGATAACATATTTTGATGACTTTGGAAATACCGAAGTAGTAATTACAAAAATGGAAATTTTAAAAGGACAAGTAACCGAAAATAGAAGTATTTTAAAAGAAGGTTACATGTATGAACTTGATATGACTCAAAAAACTGCTACAAAACGCAAAATGTCGGTAACTCAAAATTCAGCGGGTATTGATTTTAATAATCTAACCGATGAAATTATGGGCGAAATGAGTTTAAAAAATGAAGGCAAAGTAACTTTTTTGGGCAAATCTTGTGATAAATTTTCCATTGATTTTAAAAAGCAACAACTCAAAGGTACGTATATTGTTTGGCAAAATGTTCCATTGAAAACCGATGTGATGCTTCAAGGAATGCCTATGAAGATAGAAGCTACCGAGATGCAAGAAAATATTACTATTCCTGCAGATTTATTAGAAATACCTAAGGGTTTTAAAGTAAAAGAATATTAAAATATTTCACCTAAAAAGCTGCCTCAAGACGATATAATTTGAGGTGGTTTTTTATTTTTAAAAGCATATATTATGATAAAAATAAGTTTAGTGAGTTTATTGCTTTTTGTCAATTTTGTTGTTTTTGGACAATCGGAAGTAAAAGAAGAAACCATTTTAACACTTGCTGCGGATGATGTTTTAATGTATAACGAAAGTCGTTTTGTAGTGAGTTGTAACGAAGATCAAATGTGTTTGGTGATTAAAGATAAAAGCAATGCTTTTTATTGTTTTAAAAATGGTAAACGAATTGGTCCGTTCAATAATATTTTAGATGCGAATAATCAATGCACAGGAATGAATGAACCGTTTGATAAAACATCATTGTTCGAACCACAACCCGTGGATTTTAGTAATACGTACATTCAAATAGATGAAAATGCGAAATATAAAATCAAATTTGCTGGCAAAGAATTTGGACCATATCATCTGATTATCAATATGTTTGTATCTGAGGATAAACAAAACTTCTTTGCGTTAGCAATGGGTGTTGATAATGTATGGCGAATTGTTTCAAAATCTAACGACGTTGTTTTAGCAGAAGTGCCAACTACTTTAAAAATAAGTCCTACAGGCAAAAGTTGTGTTGTTATAGCATCCACAGGAATTGATTTTGTTGGAGAAATGACAAAATTATCGGAATTAAAACTTCCAGAAGAGGAATATAATAAGCGATTAGCTCAATTGATGGAAAAATCGATGAGTCCGACCAATGTTCCTCAAACGGTAATTTATACTTCCGAAGGGAAAAAGTTTGGTCCTTATCCGAGCGATAATTTTAATGAAGGAAATGTTGCATATTCCAAAACAGGTGGAGATCATTGGATGATGATGATGAATCAATGTTTATTTATCGATGGAGTTCAAGCTACATGCTTTCAAAATGATTGGATTTCCCTATCTGATGTTTGGATTTCGAGGGATGGAAAAAACTATGCTTGTAAAACTTATGATAAACTAATGTTTAAAGATAAAAGCTTTAATTTTCCTTTATCAGTTGAGTATTGTTGTAAAAACAATGTCTGTTATTTGATGTGGATTTCGCTCGAAAATAATGTTAGCCTTAAAAAGTATAGTCGCTCGTTTTAATTTTTTGAGGCTGAATTCAATATTTTGAAAATCAATAATTCAATTTCACTTTACAATAATGAGGAAGGTGTGTGGAGAATTAAAAGAACAGAATTATGAAAAGCTTCGTTTCAAAATACATTTGCGTTTTTTTGATTATTAGTCTGGTTTCTCTATCTAAAAACTCCAATGCGCAAAACCAATCAACTGAAGAAATTCAGTACCATAAAATATTTGGTGAAAGCTTTATTAAAGCAGAAAGTTTTTTAAGTGAGAATAAGTGGATGAAAGATACTTTATTCAAGCGTGGAATTGACGCAGAGTTTGCATTATCTATTGTTTTTCCAGAACTAATTCGATATTCAAAATTATTTGACCTCATTGAAGTTTCTGCTTTAAAAACATTGTATCTTCAATTTGGAAAAACATACTCCAATTTTTCGATTGGAAGATTTCAAATGAAACCAAGTTTTGCCGAATCCATAGAGAAAGATTGGAATTTGCTAAAAAATAAACCTAAGGCTCTTTCCATGTTTTTATTTGATACTTTGGATAATATTCAAAACCGCAAAGCAAGGTTAGTACGACTTGAAAATATTCATGGACAACTGTTATATTTGTCAATGTTTATTTATATTGTAAAATCGGCACATTCCATCGAATTTAAAAATAAAGAAGAAATGCTTTTGTTTTATTCCACTGCTTATAATTATTCATACTCCGTTAGTTCGAAAGCAATTATAAGTAAAATATATCGAAAAAGTTTTCATACAGATGTGTTTGAAACACCTTTAACCAATTTTTATTGTTATTCGGATATTGCATTGTTTTATTACAAAAATGTTCTAAATTCGCACAAATAATTTTTTTTATGCAATTTTTTTATTCAGAAAATGCTGCTTTAAACACCATCGTTTATCTCGACAAAGATGAATCAAAGCATTGTGTGAAATCACTTCGTAAAAAAAAGGGAGATATTTTACAAATTACAAATGGAAAAGGTCAACTTTTTGAAGCTATTTTGATGAATGATGATATAACTAAATGTATGCTCCAAATTTCAAAAGAAGTGGATGTGCCATTTTGTAAAAAATATAAACTCACCGTTGCAATTTCTCCTTTAAAAAATCCGGATAGATTTGAATGGTTTATCGAAAAAGCCACCGAAATTGGGGTGGATAAAATTTATCCAATAATTTGTGAACATACTGAAAAAACAAGTATAAAATTAGAGAGATTAAACCGAATTGCATTGTCGGCGATGAAACAATCGTTAAAAGTAAACCTGCCTGAAATTTCTCATCCAATTAAAATATCCGATTTTTTAAAGGGTGATTTTAGTTCTAGTCATAATTTTATTGCATGGTGCGAAACTAGTAAAGAGAGTTTATTGTCCGACATAGTGGTTAAATCGCAGGATGTTGTTTTGCTCATAGGACCCGAAGGAGATTTTAATAAATCGGAGGTGGATTTGGCAATTCAAAAAGGTTTTTTACCGGTGAGTTTGGGTAATTCAAGGTTCAGAACCGAAACTGCTGGAGTGTTGGCATGTTACACCGTTTTTTTGGCAAACCAATAAAATGATTTAATCAAATAAATCCGATGCAATTTGGTCGGCAAAGAGTTTTCCCTTTTTGCTTAAGGCAATAATGTTATGGGTTTTAATGAAACGACTTTCATCTATTTTGAGTAAGTCGTTTTCGATTCGTTTTTTTTGAACTAATCCCCAGCGTTTTTCGATAATATCTAAATCAATGCCATTATTAGTTCTCAAACCGGTCATGATATATTCGTTAAGTTTGTCGGTATCGCTTAAAATTTCTTCTTCAAAATAGGAGCTATTCGTTTCAATTCCTTTTATATAATTTGATAGGGAGCTATGATTCCATCTGCGTATATTTCCATTATATGAGTGAGCTGATGGTCCAAATCCCAAATAAGGAATTTCGTTCCAGTATGATGAATTATGCTTTGACTCCATTCCAGATAAAGCAAAATTTGAAATTTCATAATGAACAAAATTTTGTTCATCCATTTTGTCCATTAACCATTGATATTCTGCAATTGCACTATCTTCATTTGGAATATTTATTCGATGTTTTTCAATATCCATATAAAGTTTTGTCCCTTTTTCAACGCTTAATGCATAAGCCGAAAGATGAGGTGCTTGAAGCGAGAGAAAGGTGTTAATATCCGATTCAAAAGTATTTTTAGTGTTGCAAGGTACACCATAAATTAAATCCACGGAAATGTTTGTTAAGCCCAAATCCTGAGCATTTTTAATACTTGAAATTGCAATATGAGCATCGTGTTTCCGATTAAGATACTTTAAATTTGCATCGTTGAATGATTGAATTCCTATACTTAAACGGTTGAAATGTTGAGATAAATCTTCCAAATACATTTTATTAAGGTCGTTTGGATTTGTTTCAATGGTGATTTCAGCATTTTGAGAAATTTTATAATTTTCAAATAGAATTTCAAAAATTGCTTTATACCAATCGATTGAGAGCAGAGATGGTGTTCCTCCTCCAAAATAAATAGTGGAAATTTCAGAATTTAATTCATTGCGCCGAGATGTGATTTCTTTTTTCAAAGAATTCGAAAAATCGTTTAAAGTTGATTTATTGACAACAGAGTAAAAGTTGCAATAATTGCATTTTGAATGACAAAAGGGAATATGAATATAAATGCCGAAATTCTTTTTCATTTTGCAAAGTTAGCTTTATTGTCATTATAGTACGATAATGACCTTCATAAGAATTTTAAATTGGAAATTTATTAATTTGTTTTTTGTAGGTTTGTAAAAAAAATCATGGCTGAATTTAGAACTAAAATTGATGTAATTCCATCTTCGTATAAAATTACTCATCAAAGCAACTTGTTTTTTGTTGGCTCATGTTTTACCGAAAATATTGGGAATAAACTATCGAAGTTGAAATTTAATACGTTTACAAATCCTTTTGGAATTTTGTATAATCCGATAAGTATTCACTATGCAATATCCCGACTATTGAGTGGAGAGAAATATACAGAGGAGGAAGTGTTTGAAAAAAATGGGATTTGGCATAGTTTTGATCATCATAGTAGCTTTTCATCAACCAATAAAGATGAGTGTTTGAAAAGGATAAACGAGTCTTTTAGCAAAGGAGTAGAAAAAATTTTCGACACTGACATTTTGTTTATTACATTTGGTTCGGCTCATTTGTATCAATTAAAGGAATCACAAAAGTTGGTTTCAAATTGTCATAAATACCCATCTTCCTTATTTGATAAAAAAATGTTTGATTTGCTACAAACGTTTGAAGTTTACAAAATTTTATTTGAAAAGTTGAAGCAGTTAAATCCAAAATTGAGAATAATATTAACGGTTAGCCCAATTCGTTATTTGTCTGATGGTTTTATCGAAAATCAAATAAGTAAGTCACTGTTGATTTTGTTATGTAGTAAGTTACAGCAATTTTTTCAAAGTGTTACGTATTTTCCTGCGTTTGAAATAATGATGGATGATATAAGGGATTACCGGTTTTATGCAGCCGACATGATTCATCCAAACGAGATTGCAATTGACTATATTTTTGAAAAATTCACTCAGCATTATTTTGATGAACAAACGAAAGTACTTGCTGATGAGATTGAAAAAATTGTCAAAACATCCGAGCATAGAGTGTTTTTTAAAGATAGCATAGAACATTTGAAGCTTTGTGAAGCTATGTTAAAAAGGATTGAACATTTGAAAAAGGATTTTTCATTTTTAGATTTTGACAAAGAAATCCGATATTTTAAAAAATGATGGTTTATGGTTTTAAAAAAAAAGAGAGTCCGTTTTGACTCTCTTTTTTTATGAAGAAAATATTTTGAGTTATTTTATAGCATCTAAAAATTCGCTATCGGTAAAGAATTTTAAGAATTCTCTATCGTCTTTAGCTTGCATTTTGTAGGATGCATCCATCTGACATGCTTTTTTCAAGTTTTCAACCATTGCAGATTTGTTTGCCGAACGAGCAGCAGCAACTGCTTTCAAGTAATAAGAAGCAGCAGTTTTGTTTTTCATACAATCAATAGTTGAAGTAGCTCCGCTTGTATTTTGAGTTAATACTTGAACTAATGCAACGTTGTAATCGCAAGTACGACCGCTAAATGAACTAATCGCCTTTTGATAATCACCTGCTTTTATACTTAAAACGCCCATGTTATAATTTTCGGAAATACCAAGTTTTTGAGCGGATTCAAAATATGACTTTGCAGATGTCCAATCTTTGTTCATTAAAGCGATAACACCCAAATTGTTAATGATTAGTCCATTGTTTGGTGAAATAGTATTTGCTTTTTCAACCATTGTTTTAGCTTCGGTCATATTACCTTTCATGATTAAAATAGTACCTAGGTCGTTATAACCTCTCCAATCTTGAGGATAAACTTTAATTGCGTTGCGATAAATTTTTTCTTTGGTAGATAAATCAGAGGTTAAAGTAGCTGCGTAGAAAATTTCTTTGTTATCCAATTTTTCAGGTTCAGTGGTTGCAAGTGATGCAATTTGTTCGTCAGTTTTACGAGGTTCTAAGCAATTTATTTTAAATGTAGCACGACGAAGTGGAGGTAAGATTGCGTCTTCAATTTCTTTATAAATTACGGTCATGTTTCTAATTTCTTGTTCACGACGAGTAACATCTGGTTGAGAACGAACTACGTTTAAGATGGCATTTTTGTCTTTAATGTTTGAAGCTTCCACAGCTTTCATAAAGCCTTCCCAATCTTCGCCATTTGCTTTAGCTATTAATTCAGGAATTGTAAGGGTGATGTCTTTTTCTTTAATTTTTAAAGTTTTAGCTTTTTCTTTTTTATATTTTGCCATTTGTTCGTTAAACCATTTTAAAGCAGTTGCACCACGACTTTCAGAAAGTTTAGAGTTACGAGATTCTTCTCCTTCAGGAGATGCCCAAGAGTTTAAACTAAAATCTTTTACTACATACTCTTTTTTAACAAATTCGATAAATTTATTTAGTTGATTCGCTGAGTTTGTATCTTTATTCATGGTTAATTTCCAATTCAAATCCGATTTATCAAGTTCAAAGTAGATAGTAGCTTGTTCGGAAATGATAACTTCTTTAACATAACCATGGTTTGCGTATATTACGTTTGTTCCATTACCAGGTGCAGATTGAGAAACTAATTCAGGTTCAACAACTATACGTTCGCTTGTGTAAATAACTCCGTCGGCAAATTTGATTTGAGTCATTTCAGCTGATTTCTTTTTTAACTGAGCTTTAGCATTGCCATAAAGAACAGAACTGTTGAAATCAGGATTATAGTCGAAAGTTTCGGTGTAAGAGAATGATCCACCATTTTTTTTGTTAATAACTGTTCCATCACCTAAGGCTTTTTCACCTTTTAGCTTAATTGGTTTAAGCGTAATTTCACCTTTATCGGATTTAAGCACTGGAGTAATTTCTAAAGTAGCTTTTTTATGGAAATATTTTGGTGGAATTTTTCCTTGAATTGAAACTTGAATTTTACCACCATGTGTTTCAAGAACTTGTGGTTTTACTTCATACTTCACTTCAGGATATTTTTTTACCATCTTTTTCAATCCGCAACCCGAGAAAACAAGAGCTGATAGGATAAATAAGATAAATAGATTTTGGTGTATTCTCTTCATTTTTATTTTTTTTAGTTTATAATCACTATATTAATTTGGTTGCAAAGATATAATTTTTTTTATTCTAGCCAATATTTATTTTAACACTTGTTATTAAGTTTTTTAAATTTAATTTTCATTATTTTCATCTTTTTCATTAATATTTAACCCGGGCAAGTTTATCTCATCTTTTATTACGAATGCATTTGGATAATCGAGTTGAATTTTATTTAAAAAACCTCGTGCTTCATGACGCGTTCTAAAATCACCAACTCTAACCCTAAAATTTGGTTCTTTAAAGGTTAAGTATGCCGAAACCTCTGGGTGTTTTGCTTTAAATTTAGCACGAGCCGATTCGGCAGCATTACGTGAGCTGTTTCCTGAATCGAAAAAAATTTGAACCCGAAACCCCATTATTGTTTTAACTTTTGCATTTGCTTGAATGTATTTACGAGTTAAATCGTCAATTCCTAATCCGGTTGTTGTTTGCAAACTTTGCGAAAAAACCATTTTTGGAATTTGAAAAAATAGGGAAATAAATATCAATAAAATTAAATTTCGAGAATTCATATTAAATTCCTTTAATTGATAAAACTGGAACACTACATTGATTTATTAATTGTTGGGCTTCTTGTCCGGGCATTGTTTGCGAATCTTTGCTTTTTTGATCCGTCATTATTGCTAATAAATCGATATTGCTTTCATTAATAAATCGTAAAATATCAGCAGTTATGTTAGTTGTGTTAATGACATCTTGATAAACAGTTATGTCCTCACTTTTCATTTTATTGTAAGCAAAAGTGGTTGCATAATCAGCTTTTCTGTTAATGGTTTTAAGTGGAGTAGCATATAGAGTTAGAATTTGAACTTCGGCGTCAAAGTTTTTAGCAAATTCGATGATTGTATCTATTTTATTAAGAGTTTCACCGGTGTGATCAATAGGTGCTAAAATTTTTGTAATTCCTTTTTCGCTAAATTTATAATTGGGGCGGATTGAAATTACAGGGCAATCGGCTGTAGATACTATTCGATAAGCGTTGCTCCCAATCCAAAAATCTTCATATCCAGAGCCTCCATGTGTTCCTAAAACGATGATGTCGGTGTTTGAAGTTTGTGCATAATTTGCAATTTCTTTATAAACTTTACCACTTCTAATTTTTGCAGAAATCTTTAAATTGGGAAAATTCTTTTTAACGTCATTTATTTGAACATCTAAATTTGTTTTAGCATCTTTTTTAATTTCGTTAATAACCAAATCTCCTTTAATATCTAATGAAGAAGTGTTGTCAATCCAAATTGCAACTAATTCGGCATTCAACTTTTTGCCTAAAACAGCAGCATAATTTAATGCGTGAACTGAACCAAATGAAAAATCAGTAGGAGTAAGAATTTTTTTCATAGAATAAATTGCTTTGTATTATAAAGTTTCGCTAAATTAGTAAAAATGATTAAATAATTAAAAATACTAATGAAAATTAATTTCGATATTAATTATTTTAATTAAGACATAACAGGTTTTATTTCTATTAAATAGGTTAGAAACCTGTTATGTCTTTGTCGTAACAGGTTTTATTTCTATTAAATTAGGTTAGAAACCTGTTATGTCTTTGTCATA
>CAZFPO010000010.1:49703-54369 GCA_964521105.1 uncultured Lentimicrobiaceae bacterium
TAACAGGTTTTATTTCTATTAAATTAGGTTAGAAACCTGTTATGTCTTTGTCATAATATAAAAAAAAAGTGTACGTTTGTATAAATTATTGATTTATATGGAGCATACTTTAGATGCTGGTAATTCTCGATTATCAGCCAGTGATAGAGAATACGAAAAAGCTATTAGACCCGCTGATTTTAAAGACTTTCAAGGGCAAGATAATGTGGTTGAAAACTTGAAGATTTTTGTTAAAGCTGCCAAATTACGTGGCGAAGCACTCGATCACGTGTTATTGCATGGACCCCCAGGTTTAGGTAAAACTACGCTTTCGCATATAATTTCTACCGAAATGGGAGTGAATTTGCGTGTAACTTCGGGACCTGTAATTGATAAGCCAGGTGATTTAGCCGGTTTACTTACCAATTTAGAAACAAACGATGTGCTATTTATTGATGAAATTCACCGATTATCTCCGGTGGTTGAAGAGTATCTATATTCGGCAATGGAGGATTACAAAATTGATATTATGATTGAAACAGGTCCCAATGCTCGTTCGGTTCAAATTTCTCTTAATCCTTTTACATTGGTGGGTGCTACCACTCGCTCGGGTTTACTTACTGCTCCGCTTCGTTCACGTTTTGGAATAAATGCACGTTTAAATTATTATGATACCGAAACGTTAAAAAAAATCATTGTCCGAGCTGCCTCCATTTTAAATGTTTATATTTCGGATACTGCGGCTTGGGAAATTGCCCGACGTAGTCGTGGAACTCCTCGTATTGCTAATTTACTACTTCGCCGTGTTCGCGATTTTGCACAAATAAAAGGAGACGGAAACATTGATATTGATATTGCAAAATTTGCTCTTGATGCGTTAAATGTAGATAAAAATGGTTTAGATGAAATGGATATTCGTATTCTGACAACCATTATCGACAAATTTAAAGGTGGACCTGTTGGTTTAACTACTATTGCTACAGCGGTTGGCGAAGATTCGGGAACTATTGAAGAAGTGTATGAGCCTTTTTTAATACAAGAAGGTTATTTAATGCGAACTCCTCGCGGACGCGAAACAACCATGATGGCGTATCAACACCTTGGAAAAGTGAAACTTGGTGGGGATCAAAAATCGCTTTTTGATAATGATAATTAATTTTTAACATGAACGAATTGGATAATAACGAAACGATTTTAACTATAGAAAACCTTAGTGTTGGGTTTGATATAAAAAATCCAGAAAAATTTGCCGTAAAAAATATTTCGTTCGAAATAATGAAAAACCAAATATTGGGTGTTGTTGGCGAGTCGGGTTCAGGAAAATCGGTTACTAGTTTATCTATTTTACGACTACTGCATGAGCCTCCAGCACATTATCCTACGGGAAAAATTTTACTTCATTCAAAAAATGATGTGGTTGATTTATTAACTAAGTCGCCAAAAGAGATGACTTCCATTCGTGGCAAAATTGTTTCCATGATTTTTCAAGAGCCCATGAGTTCGTTAAATCCTACAATGAAATGTGGAGAACAAATTATTGAGGCAATTTGTGCCCATAAAAATATTTCGTTGAAAAATGCTCGGAAAAGAGCAATGGAATTGATAAATGAGGTTATGCTTCCTCGTCCCGAAAAGATATTTGATTCGTATCCACATGAAATTTCGGGGGGACAAAAACAAAGGGCTATGATAGCCATGGCATTATCCTCAAATCCCGAATTATTAATTGCCGATGAGCCAACAACCGCCTTAGATGTTACGGTACAAAAAACTATTTTGGAATTATTGCTTTCGCTTAAAATAAAATATGGAATGAGTATTTTGTTTATTACGCACGATTTAGGAGTAATTTCTGAAATTGCCGACGAAGTGGTAGTGATGTATCGTGGTGAAATTGTTGAAAAAGGAAATGCTCAACAAGTTTTTGAAAATCCCCAGCATCCCTACACTCAGGGTTTACTATACTGTCGTCCAAATATACAAAAACGCCCTAATCGCTTGCATACAATTTCTGAATTTATCAACAATAATTTTAATAAATTGCCATTTAAAAACACCGAAGTTAGTAAAGCGGAAAGAATTGAAAAGCATCGGTTAATTTATTCTCAACAGCCAATATTAGAAGTAAATAATCTCGAAAAAAAGTATGTGCTTGAACGAAATTTTTTTGGTAAACCAAAATTAGAGTTTAGTGCAGTAAATAAATTATCGTTTGATATTTATAAAGGAGAAACTATGGGATTAGTTGGAGAATCTGGTTGCGGAAAAACTACCCTTGGGCGAACTGTAGTGAGACTATTAGAGCCTACTTCGGGTATTGTTGTTTATAAAGGAAAAAACATTACCAGTTTATCAAAAGCCGAATTAAAAGCTTTTCGAAAAAGTATGCAAATAATTTTTCAAGATCCTTATTCGTCGCTTAATCCTCGAATATCGATAGGAGAAGCAATAATGGAACCGATGCTGGTTCATCAAATTTTTTCAAACAAAAAAGAGTGTAAAGATTATGCTATTTATTTAATGGATAAAGTAGCTTTATCAGCGGATTCATTTTACAAATATCCACACGAATTTTCGGGGGGGCAAAGGCAGCGAATTTGCATTGCCAGAAGTTTGTCGGTTAAACCCGAATTAATTATTTGTGATGAGTGTGTATCGGCTTTAGATGTGTCGGTTCAAGCACAAGTTTTAAACCTGCTAAACGATTTAAAAGATGAATTTGAATTGACGTATATTTTTATTTCGCACGATTTGTCGGTTGTAAAATATATGTCGGATAGAATGATAGTTATGAAAGAGGGAAATATGATTGAGTTTGGTGATTCGGATGAAATTTATGCTAATCCTAAAACGGACTACAGCCGAAAATTGATTTCGTCAATTCCTGGAATTTGAGTTATACAACAATTTGTTTTTTTCCCACCAATCTGATTACGTGAGCTGTACCTTTGTGATAATCTCCTTCGGATAAGGTTGTAATTATGTTTTCAAATTTAACAAATTGCAAGGTTTGAAAATCCTCTTTTATTATTTCGGGCGTATAAAGGAGTTCCATTGTTTTAGGACCACCCGAAGTGTATTGTAATTGTTCTGTTGAAAATGCTTCCAAAATCAATATCCCACCTACTTTCAATGAGTAAATAAGTTTTGTGTGAATGGATTTACGGATTGTTTCGGGAAGATGAGTGTATATTAGTGCAACAACATCAAATTTTTCTTCTGGTAAATTGAAATCTGATAAATCTGCAACTACATAATTTATTTGAACGTTATTTCTATCAGCTAACCGAAATGCTTTTTTCTGTCCTTCAATGCTCGAGTCTACTGCGTGTACTTGCCAATTTATGGATGCAGCATAAACGGCATTTCTGCCTTCCCCTTCGGCAGGTAATAAAATAATTCCGGGAGGAATTTTTTGTAACTCTTCCCGGAAAAATTCATTTGGTTGTGTGCCATAAATATAATCTTGTCCACCATATCGTTCGTCCCAAATATTCATTAGTCAATTTTAAAAATATCTCTAAACGCTTCTTTTAGTGTTTCTTTTGGTAAAGCACCGGCTGCCATTGTAGGAATACCTTCAACGGGTACAAATAATAACGAAGGAATGCTTTGAATTCCAAAAACGGATGCTAATTCCTGCTGATCTTCGGTATCTATTTTATAAATATCAATGATTCCTTTATATTCTTCAGCAAGCTCTTCAATAATTGGGGATAACATTTTGCAGGGTCCACACCAATCGGCGTAAAAATCAATTAATACTGGTTTTGTGCCTTCAAATTTCCATTCTTGGTTAAGCTCATAATTAAATACTTTTTCTTTAAAAGTTTCTTTGGTTAAAAATTCTGCCATTTTTTATTTTTTTTCGGTTAATAAGTTCTCTATTAATTCTATGTATTTTTCTTTTTGCAACGCTCCTACGGTTAATTGTGGGTCACCTTTTAAAGGAAAAAAAGCCACCACAGGAATATTTGAAATTCCATGAATACTTGCTAACTCCCTTTCGTAATCCACATTAACTTTAAAAAAGTTGACTTTTGATTTGTATTTTATCGATAATTCGTCCATAATAGGAGCAACTCTCCTACATGGTCCACACCAATCGGCATAAAAGTCAATAACCGATGGCTTGTTCCCTTTATAAATATATGTATTAGGATTTTTGTCGTAATCGTATATCTGTTTAAGGTACATCGATTTGTTCATCATAATTACTTCACTTTGTTTGCTGTTTGAAGTTTGTAGTAAGCTTGAAACTTTTGGACCAGCATAAATTACTCCAATGGTAATTAAAAGTGTAATTGATAAAATAATTTTTGTTTTCTTTTGCATTTTTTTAAATGTATCGCTTTAGTAACACTAATAATTAAAGATTGTTCAAATGTAAAACGAAATATTGATGAAAATGTTTTGGGAGGAGGGAAGGAGGGAAGTATGGAAGATGGAAGTAGGGAAGTAGGGAAGATGGAAGATGGAAGTAGGGAAGTAGGGAAGATGGAAGTATGGAAGACAGAAGTAGGGAAGATGGAAATTGGGAAGACAGAAGTAGGGAAGTATGGAAGATGGAAGTATGGAAGACAGAAGATGGAAGTATGGAAGACAGAAGATGGAAGTATGGAAGTAGGGAAGTAGGGAAGATGGAAGTAGGGAAGATGGAAGTATGGAAGACAGAAGTAGGGAAGTA
>CAZFPO010000011.1:0-29111 GCA_964521105.1 uncultured Lentimicrobiaceae bacterium
CACAATGTTTTAACCGCTTTTGTTAATAACTTTTATGCGGATTTAAGGTATTATATCTTTGTTTCACAAAAATTTTAGTATAACCATTTTAATATGAGGAAATTGCTTTTAAGTTTTCTAACTTCACTTTTTTCGTATTGCTCGGGTCAAAATTTGATTCAAAACCCTAGTTTTGAAATTTTTGACACATGCCCATATAATACCAGTCAAATACAATTTGCTAATAATTGGCAATATTCAGCTGAATGGGGCTGTAGCTCAGAATATTATAATATTTGCATGAAAGAATATATAGCTACAATTCCATTTATGTTAAAAATAATTAGTGAAATTACACCTCACACTGATAAGGCATTTGCTGGTATATTAGGATACTGGTATGGTGAATTTGTATCTTCTCCTAATTCCAGAGAAGCTATTTCTACTAAATTGAATGAAACACTCGTTCCAAACGAAAATTATTGTGTTACTTTTTATATCAGGTTTCCTGGCTATTGGTTGAATCAAGCTGGATTTTTTGTAAATTATGCAATCAAGAAAATGGGGGCATTTTTAAGTCAAGATTCCATACTTTATCTTTCACCAGGTTTTCCGGAAATTACATACTATAGCCCACAAATAACATATTCAGGTGATTTTCTTAATGACTCATTAAATTGGGTAAGAGTTTCAGGTACTTTTATAGCTCAAGGTAATGAAAAGTGGATACACATTGCTAATTTTTTTTCGGATGACTCCACCCAATTATATTTACATCCATACTTATCTACATTTGAGGACTCCATGTTATATCAAAGTTACTACCTCATCGATGATGTTTCAGTTTACCCATGCGATGCACCGGTTTATTTTGCAGATGCAGGAAGATATACATGTATTAAGCCTGGAAGGAGTATAACTTTGGGCTTACCCAATCGCGATGAGTATTTGTATTGGTGGCTAAACGGCAATACTGGTGATACAATTAGTAGGCAAAGTCAAATTGTGGTTTCTCCACAGGTTACAACAAAATACATTTTAGTACAAAAAGATTTTAAATTTGATGAAACCCGAGATACAGTGTTAGTTGAAGTTGATAACCACTGTTATGAGATGCAAGTTCCCGAAATAAACATTCCTAATATTATCACTCCAAACGGAGATGGGTATAATGATAAATTTGAGATAGAAAACAGCAAATATTATAAAGTAAGTGTATCTCTTTACAACCGTTGGGGTAATTTAATTTATGAAAGTATAAACTATCAAAACGAATGGCCTGAGAAAGACTTTGCAGATGGTGTTTATTACTATACAGTTAAATATTCTTGTACCAATCAGGAAATAAAAACCCAAAGCGGAAGTGTAAGCGTGATTAGGTAAGAAACTTGAAAAAATTAAAGAAAAAAATGAGAAATTTAATTGAACAAAACCATCAAACACTATTGAAAGAAATTTGACATGCTGCTATTAAGAATTAATTTAAATTACAATATAGCATTTGAAAAATTGATTTTAAGTGCTATATTTGCTAAATGCTTAAGTTACTTTCAAAAATAATAAAAACTGTTTCGCCACCTGCAAAATGGCGATTACCCGTTATTTTATTAATGGGAATCATCACGGGTATGGGTTTATACATTTTTTATGTTTCTAGAGCATGGTCGTATTTGTCGGATGAGCCTGCAACCTGCATCAATTGCCATATTATGACACCCGAATATACGAGTTGGAGGCATTCGTCGCACAGCCGCCATACCACATGTAACGATTGCCACGTTCCTCAAGATAATGTATTCAGAAAATATTTTTTTAAAGCGAAAGATGGAATGCGACATTCTGCCATTTTCACGATTCGTGGTTACGAACAAAGCATTCGGATGTTGCCCCCAGGGCGAGAAGTTGTGTTGGAAAATTGCATCCGTTGTCATGGTCAGCTTACCGAAATGGTTAAAGCCAACGTAAGTTACGATGCCACCACCAAAGGAAATGGGCGAGTTTGCTGGGATTGCCACCGCGATGTTCCTCACGGCAGGGTAAAAAGTTTATCAACATCTCCTTTTTCGGAAGTACCTGTACCAGAATCGCCTGTTCCCGATTGGCTCAGAAAATTAACTGGATTAAAAACGAAATAATCAAATTATACAATATGAAATTCAATTTGAGTAAATTAGTCAGTGATAAGCCATGGATTGCTTGGCTCTTGTTTTTTGCAACGGTAATCGTTGTATTTGTGTTGGGATTGTTTGCCTCAACAATTATTCAACGCCGAACCGAAGCTAGTATTTTAAACGTTCCAAAATATCACATGGAAGAGTACGAACCTCGAAACGAAATGTGGGGAAAAGCATATCCAAGAGAATATGCTTCGTATCAGCAAATGGCGGACACTTCATTTAAGTCGAAACATAATGGAAGTGCAATGAGAGATGTTTTAGATGAAGATCCAAGAATTGTAATTTTATTTGCAGGTTATGCTTTTGCAAAAGAGTATAATCAGCCACGAGGACATGTTTATGCCGTTGCTGACGTGCAAAATTCATTGCGAACTGGTACGCCAAAAGATGATCATGAAGGTCCGCAAAATTCAAGTTGCTGGACTTGTAAAAGTCCAGATGTGCCACGTGTGATAAGTCAAATTGGTGCTGAAGCATTTTTTAAAACAAAATGGTCGGCAATGTTGCCCGAAATTCTGAATCCGATAGGTTGTGCTAATTGCCACGACCCCAATAGTCAAACATTACGCATTGTTCAAACTCCATTTATTGAGGCATTAAAACGACAAAATATTGATTCTAAAAAATTCCCGATTAATGAAATGCGAACCATGGTTTGTGCTCAATGCCACGTTGAATATTACTTTAAAGGGGAGGGAAAATACGTTACTTTTCCTTGGGATAAAGGGTATAATGTTGAAGATATTGAAGCCTATTATGACGAAATTAACTTTGTTGACTGGGTCCACCCAATCAGTCAAACACCAATGATTAAAGCACAACATCCCGATTTTGAGCTTTTTAAACATAGCATTCACTACGATAGAGGTATTTCTTGTGCCGATTGTCACATGCCATACAAGGTTGAAGGTAGTCAGAAATTTACCGATCATAAAATTCAAAGTCCATTAAACAACATCGAAAATTCGTGTATGGTTTGCCATCGCGAAAAGAAAGAGAGTTTAATCGAAAATGTGTATGAACGACAAGACAAGGTGCTTCAACAGCGAATTATTTTAGAAGATTTATTGGTGAAAGCACATATCGAAGCTGGGTTTGCCATACAAAAAGGAGCTACGACCGAACAGATGAAACCAATTCAAAAATACATTCGTCAGGCACAATGGCGTTGGGATTTTGTTGCAGCAAGTCATGGTGGCTCGTTTCATGCTCCGTTGGAATGTATGAGAATTATCTCCGCTGGAATCGAAAAGGCATCAATGGCTCGACTTGAAATTGCCCGACTTTTAGCCAAACTTGGCTTTAATCAGGAAGTAAAAATGCCGGATATCAGTACGAAAGCTAAAGCTCAAAAATATATCGGACTTGATTTGCCAAAGTTAAAATCCGAAAAAAATGAGTGGATAAAAAACCAATTACCAGTTTGGCTAAAAAAAGGGGAGGAGCGACAAAATAAAATGCCAAAACCCAAGCAAGTCGACAGCAATTATGAAGACGAAGACGGGGATGATGACTGAGTTTATTTGAATAGTAGAGTCCCCGCTGGGAGACTCTACTATGGATATGCCTATCCAATCAGAGTATTCTAAGTAAAAAAAATCGCTCAATCAGAGTCTCTTGTAAAGGACTCTGATTGGGAATTTTGTTGTTAATAATAGTTTCTCAAAGATGACTCTGATTTGACGAATTTCCATGTATCAAGATTTTCGGCTGCACCGGAGCCCCTTGCAGGAGACTCCGGCGAGAAATAAAACTCTTATAATGAAATAAATTTAAAGGATTCTAATTCTCAAAAAAGATAGCTACATTTGTTAATTAAAATTTTTACCCAACCAGAGTCTCTCATAGAGGACTCTGGTTGGATACATGTTAAAATCTTTATTCATTTCAGATGATTTTAATGATTAATTTAATATCCAGATGATTCTGAAAAATAAAAGAGTATGAGTGTTAAAAAAGAACAGCCAGAAAAAAACAAAATATATTTTTGTACATTCACTTGCTATAATTGGATTTCATTGTTCCAACTGACGAGTTTGTATGACCATATATATAAATGGTTCAATTACATTAATGAAAAGTATCAGAACAAAATTATTGGTTTTGTTATCATGCCCAATCATATACATTTGTTAATCTATGTAAGCGAAAATAGCATTACCATTAATAAACTGATTGGAAATGGTAAGCGATTTATGGCTTATGAAATAGTAAAACGATTAACCACTCAGAAAAATTATGATGTATTAAATAGACTCAAAAAAAATATTAATATAAGGGACTCAAAAAATGGAAAATTACACCATGTTTTCACTCTATCATTTGATTGCAAATTGTGTTTTAATGATAAAATGATTATAGAAAAGCTTAATTATATTCACAATAATCCCATTAGTAAAAAATGGAGTCTTACTGAAAATGCAATTGATTATAAACATTCAAGTGCAAGGTTTTATGAAATTGAATCCAGAGAAGAATATCCAATAACACATTATCGAGATATTTGATACCCAATCAGAGTCTCTCGTAGAGGATTCTGGCTTGACGAATTACCATGTAACAAGATTTTCGGTTGCGCCAGAGTCCCTTTCAGGAGACTCCGGCGAGGAATAATAGTAGAGTCCCCGCTGGGAGACTCTAATATGGATATGCCTATCCAATCAGAGTATTCTTAGTAAAAAACAAATTCGCTCAATCAGAGTCTCTTGTAAAGGACTCTGATTGGGAATTTTGTTGTTAATAATAGTTTCTCAAATATGACTCTGATTGGTAACCAGCTGTTTATCAATTTCCCTTGCAGGAGACTCTGTTTTCGAAAATTATAACTACATTTGCAAGTAAATCATAGTTTCAGATTCATGGCTAAGGATAAGGCATCATTTTCAATATTTTCACTTAAAGGCAGTTTTGTTTTTGTAGCAATACTTTTTGTTATGGGACTGATTTTGCAATTTTCCGTTGGAATAATTCCTGTCGAAAAGCTTCGGTTTCCAATGAATTTGTACATTTTTATTGAACTTTTT
The DNA here is from genome assembly GCA_964521105.1 of uncultured Lentimicrobiaceae bacterium. Classification (GTDB taxonomy): domain Bacteria; phylum Bacteroidota; class Bacteroidia; order Bacteroidales; family WCHB1-69; genus JAQUGA01. Next base: position 5,180 of record CAZFPO010000011.1, read on the forward strand.
TTTATCACACTTGCCTTATGGGTTTTGTTTAAAAAAAAGAAATTCGTTCAATGGTTGGCTTCTTCAAAAGCCGCTTTAGCTGCGATATCTCTATTTGCATTTACAGTGTTGATTATGGCAATCACACCTCAAGGTAATACTAAAAGTGAAATAATAAATGCGTTGGGTTTAAACCAAATGATTTATTCGTGGATGTATGCTTTTTCTGTGGCTTTTTTATTGCTTTCACTTGGCTTGGTTACCATCCGCAGAATGCTACCCTTTAAAGGTCGAAATATTGCTTTTTTTGTAAATCATTTCGGACTTTGGCTTGCCACGAGTACTTCAATTTTGGGTTTTGCCGATAAACAGCAACTTTTGATGCCTGTAAATGTAAATCAGCTAGTTTGGTATGCCGAAAACGATCAAAAAGTTATTACTGAGTTGCCTTTTGCTCTGAAACTTGAACAATTTACAGTAAAATATCATCCTCCCAAAATTGCTTTAATGAATAAAGAAGGAGAGCCATACAAGGCTAAGGGAGATCAGTTAAAAGAGATAAACAACAAAGAAACTTTAAATATTTCAGGTCATAAAATCGAAATAATTGATTTTTATGAGCATGCTTTTATAAATGGCGATACGATTGTTAACGCTGCAGGAGTGGCAGGAACAACGGTTGCTGCAAAAATCAAGTTGAATATTTTGAAAGATTCAGTTGTTGAAACATGGATTAGCTCTGGAAATTATATGTTCTCTGGAAATTATCTTATACTACATCCCGACACTATTTTAGGTTTGTTAAGCCCCGAACCTTCCTATTATGACTCGGATGTTTTGCTTTATACAAAGTCGGGAATTGATGGTGAACGCCGAACAATTGCCGTTAATAAACCGATTTCAGCCGAAGGCTGGACCATTTATCAATATAGTTACGATGGAAGATTAGGGAAAGATTCGCCATACAGTGTGTTTTCGGTGATTCGTGACCCATGGTTGCCAATTGTTTATGTAGGAATATTTTTAATGATGGCGGGTGCTATTTGGCTTTTATTTTCACGTAATGTAACAAAAACGAATAAAACTATTACGCCATGATTTGGAAATCACTATTAATAATCACTTTGGTTTTTGTTGCTTCATGGCTAGGCGGAACTGTTTTTTTATTGCTTAAAAAAAATAGATTAAATCAAAATTTAGCTAAATATCTTCCATTAATTGGGAATACTGCCATCTTGATTTTTATCGTGTTGCTGTGGGCTGAACTTGAAAGACCACCTCTACGAACAATGGCTGAAACCAGATTATGGTATTCGTTTTTTGTTTCGTGGGTTACATGGATGATATTCATTAGAACCAAAAGTGTTCCAATGTATGTTTTAGGATTTGTTATGTCGGCAGTATTCCTAATTGTTGATTTAGTTCATCCCGAATATCAGAGTAAATCGTTGATGCCGGCTCTGCAAAGTCCTTGGTTTATTCCGCATGTAGTTATTTATATGATTTCGTATGCAGTGCTTTTCGCGGCATCCATGTCGGCAATTGTTGGACTTTTTTTAAGCAAAAAAAATAGTTTGAATATTGATAATAATATTAATCTTTCAATGGATTTGGTTTATCCCGGAATGGGTTTATTGACCATTGGAATGTTAATGGGAGCTATTTGGGCAAAAATTGCGTGGGGAAATTACTGGACTTGGGATCCAAAAGAGACGTGGGCAGCATTAACATGGCTTTTTTATATGCTTACCATTCATATTCACTTTTCTTATCCTCAAAAGAAAAAACTTTTGCTTTGGATTATTGGATTATCATTTATTGTATTGATAATAACGTGGTTAGGAATAAGGTATTTACCATCGGGAATGCAAAGCATTCATGTTTATGGTGGATAAACAATTATACTAATTCGGTACGGTTAAATCTAGCGAATCGTTAATACATCTTACCGAAAATCCAAAGTCTTTTGGATAATGAATATAATCCACATCCATCGACATTTTATCGAGTGTAATAATAAATGCCTTTTCGGGTGAATTACTTGTACTCGACCACCAATACCCAATATTTTTTCGATTGATATATAAAAATGAAACGGGTGAATAGTATCCAGCTCCAACACCACTCCATTTAGATTCGTTATTTGCCCCATTATTTGGACCTTCCCAATGGTCTAAACCTCTTTCTTTTAAGTAACCGCCAGCCAGTTTAACACCACCTAAATATTCAACCAACACACTAAATTCATGTTCCGAAGGTAGGTGCCAACCATGAGGACAAATACTACAAGTATCCACAGCACTTGTCCACGAATAAAGTAAGCCATATTCTTCAACGGCTGCCGTATCAAATGCATAAACCCAAATTCCACTAATTGGTAAACCATTCGCAAATCGAGTGGTTCTTAAATTTTGTTGCATCCAAATTTGCTGTCCAATTTGAATGGTGCTATATACATTTGAGTCTATATCCATAATTGGAAATCCGGGTTTAACAATAGGGTTGATTTTTATGCGTTCGTCTGGTTTTTTGCACGAAGAAAAGGATAATATCCCCAAAGTAAATATTAATATTAATCTAAAATTTGATATTTTTGTCATGTTTTAGAAATTAGATACTCGTTATTAAACACAAACATACAAAAAAATATAATTAATTGGTAAATTATTCAAAATGATAATCAAAAAAGAAAATTAGTTAAGTTTTTTTAATTATTTGTTTTGTCAATGTTAATCGAAAAATTTATAATTTTGTTATTTAAGATAATTATAGATGCACGAACGAGATTTATCTGCCCTTGACCGTTTCCGAAGAGCTATTCGCGAAGGTAATGAAGAAGAACAATTTACTACAGCTCATCATTTATTAGGTTCAGGTAATAACAAAGAAGCTCTTATTTCTTATGAAATTTTATCGCAACTCTATCCCGATAAAAAAGCTTTTTGCCTATTTCGACAAGGCGATTGTTATATGAAATTAGAGGAAGAAGAAAAAGCCATAGATTGTTATGAAGATGCTTTAAAATATGGGTATAGTTCTGATGACGTTGATGATGCTATTTGGAATGCTTGTGAAGCAGCTTATTACAAATTTAGAGAAATTGACATCATTAAACGGTATTTATATATTTTACCCAATGGTAATTCGGTAAGGTATGCTCAATCGATAATTGAAAATAAACGTTAAATTATGAGTAAATGTTTTTTTATTAAACAAATACCAAACGATATAACAGGGCTAAATTTATTTTCTGGATGTGTTTCTATTGTTTTTGCTTTTCAACAAAATTTCGAATATTCATTTTACTTTATAATATTAGCTGCAGTTTTTGATTTTTTTGATGGTTTTGCTGCTCGATTGTTAAAAGTATCTTCAGATATTGGAAAAGAACTAGACTCATTATCTGACGTTGTATCGTTTGGTGTAGCTCCTTCGATGATGCTTTTTGGCTTTTTTAAAACCATTGATTTTGAAATTATTGGAAGTTTTTCAAAATTTATTCCGTATACAGCTTTTATTATTCCTGTATTTTCGGCTCTTCGTTTAGCAAAATTCAATCTTGATACTCGTCAATCAGTCTCTTTTATTGGGTTGCCAACTCCTGCAAATGCCTTATTTTTTGCGTCTTTTGTATTTTTACCAAACACCCAAAACTTAATCCATCATCCAATAACCATCATGGTTTTAATTTGTCTGTTTTCGTATTTGTTAATATCCGAAATTCCAATGTTTTCGCTAAAATTTAAATCATGGAATATTAAAGACAACATGGCTAAATATTTGTTTTTAGTTTATGTGGTAATCATACTTATACTCATCAATCCTCTTTGGGTGGGTGCTGTTGCAATTTCGGGATATATATTAATGAATTTTGTAATGTGGATTTTTAAATTGCCTTCCAGCAAACAATAATAATTGTCTTCCCGAGAAATCGTTCAAAAATGTGCCAATGTGCTAATGTGCTAATTTGAAAATTTGAAGATTTGAAAATGAGTTAATGATTCAATGTGCTAATTATTCAATTTGAAAATGATATAATTTGAAGATTTGAAAATGTGCTAATGTGCTAATTATTAATGTGCTAATGTGCCAATTATTCAATTTGCTAATTTGCTAATGTGCCAATTATTCAATTTGAAAATGAACGGAGGTTGAGTATAATTCAAGTAGTTCGATTTTTTCAAATATCCTATTGATTAATTTGGGATAAAAAAGATACAAAAAAAGGTTGCGATTTTTTGCAACCTTTTTAGGATAAAATTTTGGACTATTCGTCGTCTTTTTCTTGTTCTTCGTATGCTTTTAGTAAAGCAATTTGAACATCGGTTGGAACTTGTTGATAGTCGTAATATTTTAACGTGTACATTCCACGACCGCTAGTAATTGAACTTAACGAGGTTGAATATTTATTCATTTCGGCAAGAGGAACGCGTGCTTTAATAATTTGATAATCACCTTCGCTATCCATTCCCATTACAACGGCTCTACGTCCTTGTAAATCGGTCATACAGTCGCCCATGCGATCGGCAGGTACCATAACTTCTACGTCGTAAATTGGTTCCAAAATTTTAGGACCAGCATTTTTAAAAGCTTCTTTAAAAGCCTGACGACCAGCTAATTTAAACGCTAATTCGTTGGAGTCAACCGGGTGCATTTTGCCGTCGTAAACGTTTACAATAATATCTCGAGCATAAGAACCTGTTAGAGGACCTTCTTCAATTTTTTCCATGATGCCTTTTAGTATGGCAGGCATAAAACGAGCGTCAATTGCTCCACCAACAATACAGTTATTGTATACCAATTTACCACCCCAATTTAATGGAATTTCTTCTGTTCCACGAATTGGATATTTGGTTTGGTTTGGTTTTCCTTCGTACCATGGTTCAATTAACATGTGAACTTCACCAAATTGTCCGGCACCACCCGATTGTTTTTTGTGTCGGTACATTGCTTCGGCTGATTTGGTAATCGTTTCGCGATACGGAATTTTTGGTGGGAAAAGGTCGATTTCAATTTTGTTTGCTTTTTCGATAAACCATTTAGCCACATTAATGTGTTGCTCGCCCTGACCTGATACAATAATTTGTTTTAACTCTTTAGAATATTCTACAAGTAATGTTAAATCTTGTTTTCTGAGGTCGGTTAAAATTGCTCCTAATTTTTCATCATCTGATGAGTTTTTGGCTTTAACAGCGGTGCGGAATTTTGCATCTGGATATTCGGTAGGCGTAACCACATCATTGCTGTTTTTACTTGTATTTAGCGTGTTTAAACTGTTGGTGTTTTTTAATTTAATGGTTGCAGCAATATCGCCAGCTACTACTTTTTCAACTTTTTCACGGTTTTTTCCAGCAATAGCTAATAATTGAGATAAACGTTCTTTTGAGCTAGTAGTTGGGTTAAGCATATCCATGGCTTCGGTAATTTCGCCACCATATACTTTAAAAATCGACATTTCGCCAAGGTGAGGTTCAATAGTAGTTTTAAAAATATAGGCAATTGGAGCATCTGCCGAATTACATGTTAAATCTTTGCCATCAGTTGTTTTATTTGGTGCTACTTCGTTTGGAGCAGGGAAGTTGTTTATCATAAACTCTAATAAACGATTTACCCCTTGATCCATTTTTGCTGAAGTGCAAAGTACTGGGAAAATACCTCGATTAATAATTCCAAGTTTTAAACCTCTCGAAATTTCTTCTTCGGATAAAGTACCGTTTTCGAAAAATGCTTCCATTAATGATTCATCATTACCCGCTGCATTTTCGATTAAAATATTTTGTAGCTCTTCTGCTTTTGCCATCTCAGCTGCTGGAATATCAGTTATTTCTGGGGCTCCTCCATTTACTGGAAATTTTAAAAGCTTCATTTTCATCAAATCGATAACTCCTGAAAAACCAGCTCCCTCAATAGGATATTGAACAACTGTTACGTTGCCTCCACCTAGTTGTTTAATTTGGCGTAATGAATCTTCAAAATTTGCTTTATCATGATCCAGTTGATTAATTACAAAAGCAACGGCTTTGTTTGTTTTTTTCGACCAACGCCAGCCAACTTCGGTACCTACTTCAACACCATTGTTTGCATTTACTAAGATAATTGCTGTTTCAACTACTCTGAGGGCAGTAATAACTTCGCCAACAAAATCATCAAAACCAGGACAGTCGATAATGTTTATTTTGTTTCCGTTAAACTGTGCATTTAATACGCTTGCATAAACCGAACCTTGACGTTCAAGTTCTATATCGCGATAATCAGATACGGTGTTTTTGTCATCAATTGAGCCTCTGCGGCTTATCACACCTCCATGAAACAACATCGCTTCAGCAAGGGTAGTTTTTCCTGATCTAGAACCGCCTAATAATGCAATGTTTCTGATCTCGTTTGTTTGGTATACTTTCATTTTTCTAATTAAGAATTTATATTTACTTTTATATCTTTTGTGAAATTGTGGGCAAAATTATAAAAAATCCCTTTCATTTTAAAATAAAATAATGCTAATCAACATTATAATTTGCTTTTTTTTATTTAAACAAACATTATCAAGTGTTTTTGAAAAATTAAAAATCTCTTTTAGTGATTGTTTTTGTTAAAAACAGGCAGGGTTTCTGACGGAACAGTCTTTTTTTCGTTGAGCAATTCATAATCTTTTAATATTCTGTAAAATTCATCCATGAAATGAGTTTTGTATGAATTTGAAAAATAAACAATCGTGTTTTGTATGTTAATGATAAAAAATGCTGGTAAATAATTCGAAAAATCAAAATGAATAGTTGAAATCAAATAATTTAATACCTTACTTTGCTCATCTTCTACAAAAATAATATTTTTTGCTATATTATTTGAAATATAGGGTGTTATGAATTTTAAGGTGTTTTCAGGAACAAAAATCAAAAAGCTTCCTTTCCAACCTGGATAGTAATTGATGTTTGAAATTATTTCGTTTACAGCCGATAATGATGCATATTCTGTTGGATTAATATAAGTTATTATCAACCCATAACTATATAATTCGGATAGTAGTTTTGGGGGGTCAGTTTTAATTTCTATGGTGTTTTTAGGATCAATAGTTCCATAATTTTCGCGAATTAAATTAGAGTTTGGAAAATACAATCCGCCATGACGAATGTTGTTTTCTACTGCATAAAAATTTAAATTAAATGTTGTTACGCAACTTGCAGTTCTGGATAAGCTAACAGATTGATAAATACCGTTTTCCAGTTTAAATTCTCGTGGTGAATCACTCGGTTTTGTAAATTTTCGAACTTGGTATGTTCTAAACTTTTCATTAACATATTTTGATAGTGAATAGTTTGTGCCGTATTTTACAATTGAAATTGGATCTTTCTCTTCTAGTAACACCAGAGTAGCACTATATTTTTCGTCGCATACACTTGCTTTGTCAAAACAAATTGTTTTCCAATCAGAACCATCGTAAATCAATGGACAATCAAAGTTTGAACTGTATTGAGAGGGTATTCCAAAAGTACGACATAAGGCAACAAAATATAAATCACGAGAATATTTATCGGCAATTTGTAATTTATCAACATCGATTGGCGAAATCGGATTATTTGAATAGTTTTCGTCATCGGGAATGATTGTAATGTGATTTTTAACATAACCAATTAATGAATTAATGTTTGATAGCGACTGTTTTTGTAAGTCCGAATAGGTGTTTTCAAAGTAATTACGCCATGGCGTAAGAAGTTCGTTTGAAAGCTGAGGATTTAATATGTAATTTAAATAATTAAGATCACTGTAAAATCCTTTTTGTGTTTTAATGTTATCACTGCTTGGAAGCATTGATTTTAAATCACTTGAACTAGATGTAAATAAAGCTTTTGGACTTAATACATCTATAAAATCGGCAAAGTAGATGTTGGAATTATTTGATTTGATAAATTTTCCAATTTCCGTGCAGTTAATTCCACTTTTTTCAACGTTTTTGAAATACTTATCACCAATTTTATTTTTAACGATAACATCATTTATTAAATAATTTAACTGTGGTGAGTTTTTCCGAATGGTATCACAAGTATATATTTTTTTGATTTCCTCTTCCGATTTTGGGATAACTTTTGTCGCTCCAATTTTTTCGGCGGGTGGAAATATGTTAAAAATGTAATTAGTGTTACTGTTGTATCGATTTGCAAGTTTAATTGTGAATTCGCTTTCCTGATTGGTATTCACAAACGTAAATCCCATGTCATTCCCTTTTGCCGAAAAAGCTACAAAAGTGCCCGCACCGGTGTAAAAAGTACAATTTCCTTCGCTGTTTGTATTTTTTGTAATAAAAGGAAAAATAGATGCATTTTTAATTAACATTAAACTTACAGGAGTGTTATTTATTGGATTATTTGAACTGTCTAAAACAGTAAATTTAATTTTTGTTTGAAAACCGTATTGTTTTTGAATGTTTTGAATTTGATAATAGGGTGTTTTAATTTCGGTATTATCATAAAATAAATCATTTCCAATACACCGAGTGTAAGCTACTAACGAACGTTCAATTACAGAACGCGACCAAGTTTGTTCTAGTTGTTTTCGAGGTTCGTTAACGGGTATTAACGTCCATTTTTCATTTATCCATACTTCGATAAAATAAAAATCACCGTCGGTGTGAGCGAGGGCTGGAATATAACCTAATCGGGCTGGAATACCAACTGCCCGTAAAGTTGCTACTTGAAAAATGGCAGCATCAAGATAGCTTACTTCTTTCGCATTTAATGAGGCTAAGGGATTACTCATTTCGGGTTTTCCGGGCAAAGCAATTATTTTTTCTCTACACCAATATCCTACTTCAATTACAGCTTCAGAAATTGACATTTCCGAAATTTTTTTAAACAGGGTGTTATGAGCAAATATTCTGAAAGTATCTAGTTTTTCATTAAATACTAAAGGATTTAGAACATATTGTTTAAAAAGAACTTCGGGCATAGATTTGCCCCATGAGGTTTTTTGACGAGTGTAATTGGCAATATTTATTTGCTTTTGAAAGAATGATTCATTATTGGAAATAATATCCGAAATTGGCAAATATGTAAAAAGGAAAAACAACGAAGGGTTGTTTGAAATATTTTTCTGATACAAACTAGGATAATTTGCTTTGTATGATTCGAGCCATTTTTTTCGTTGATTCAAAATGGATTCATTTATGCCAACTTCCCCTTTGCTTTGAGCGATAATGTTGGCAATTTGAGATGCTAACAAAAGAAATAATAAGGTAGTTTTTTTCATTTTATGAAAATATGGTTTCTACAAAAGTAAAAAAAAAAAAATCGATTATAAAAATTAAAAGGAGACTTGGAAATTTTCCCGAAGTCTCCTTTAATATCTAATAATTTAAAAATAGGAATATTTTATTCTAAAAATAATAAAGTTTCCCCTTTGCCAATAAGTTCGCCTTGTTTGGCATAAACAGCAACAACTTTCCCATCAAAATTTGAGATTACCGTTTCGGTTCCGTAATAAGTGAGTATATAGGCAACAATATCACCATTTTTTACTTGGTTTCCAAGTGGTATAGGAGTGGATTTTTGTTCAAAATCGGCTTCCCAATATACCCTGCCACCAACAGGAACAACAACTGGCATTGCATTCGGAAATTTTGCTTTTATTTCGGATAGTTGTGTCTTTTCTGTCACATCTGCTTTAACCGGTTTTTGTTCGTTAACAATCACTTTTGATGCTTGCTTTGCTTTTTCAATTTCTTCTTCGAAACGTTTTTTTGCAATTCCTGATTTATAATCGCGATATTGACGATCGTGCATTGCTAATTCAAATAACTCTTCATCATCTGGTCCAAAATCCCAATTGTTGGCTTTCATCTCTTCGCGATATTTGTCCAATTCATTTGGGTAATTGTCTTGTGGTAGTCCATCAAAAAATACTAGTCCTTTTTCTTTAGCTAATTCGATAATTTCGGGAGCTAATGTGCCAGGTAGTTTCCCTGCTTTGCCTAAAATCATATCCCACGAATTATTATCAATCATATGGAATCGTTTTCCACCTTTTATTAAATTCATCACATTCATTAGGGCAATGTTTTTCACATACTGACTGAATGGCGTAACTAGCGGTGGATTTCCAAGCATGGGCCAAATTTTTTCAACTTCTTCAAACAATAAAACAAGTAATTCATCCGTGGATATTTCAGTTTGATTATTTCCACGCAAAAAAGAATTGATTACATCGTGAACCCCTTTCATATCCGCCATCATTGAGCCCATCATGCCACCAGGTAAGCCAGGTCCAATGAGTAATGATGTCATAAAACGGTTTCTTGGGTCGATAAATAAACCCAAAAAGTCATCAATAAAACTTTGGGTTAATCTTCGTGCCTCCATATATGCTTTCATATTAATTTCTGGCACTAAAAAGCCTGCATCTTTTAGCATCGCTTGCACCGCTAAAACATCTGGATGAACCATCCCCCAAGATAGTGGCTCGATTGCTACATCCAAGTAATCTGCTCCAGCTTTGGCAACTTCTATCATAGATGCCATTGCAAATCCAGGTCCTGAATGACCATGATACTGTACTTTGATATGCGGATATTTCGTTTTTATTGATTTTACTAATAAACCCAATGAGTGTGGTCGTCCAACGCCTGCCATATCTTTTAAAGCAATTTCATCGGCTCCAAATTCTACTGCTTTGTCAACAATTGTCATAAAATAGTCCACCGTATGAATGTCGGAATGGGTTATACTTAATGCTGCTTGAGATATCATTCCTGCTTCTTTAGCATATTTTATGGACAGTTCTAAATTTCGGTAATCATTTAATCCACAAAACGAACGTGAAATATCAACTCCTTGGGCTTTTTTAACCTTAAACATCAGTTGACGAACATCAGCAGGAACAGGATACATTCGTATGCCATTTAAAGCTCGTTCGAGCATGTGTGTTTGAATACCTGCTTGGTTAAATGGTTTTACCCATTCGCGGACAGCTGTATTTGGATTTTCGCCAAACAATAAATTCACTTGCTCAAAAGCCCCTCCATTGGTCTCAACTCGTGCAAAACATCCCATGTCGATAATCACCGGTGCAATTTGTTTTAATTGGTCAACTCGAGGTACATATTTCCCTGACGATTGCCACATATCACGGTAAATTAAACTAAATTTTATTTCTTTTGCCATATATATATTTTTTTACATTTTACATTTTTATTCCCTTGCAAAGTTAAAATAATTTTAAGTCCAAGTTATTAAGCACTTGTTAATTTAAATGTGAAATTGAAAAATATTTTAGGAGCTTTAATTCTTCGATTTATTTGAATTTTATATTAGGATATTCGATGACTTATACCAAAATATTATTAAAGCATTTTGAGGTTTAAAAAAAACGTGTAATTTTACCGATTAATATCTAAAATCTACGGAATGAAAAACTCAATCGATATCCGTTTATCAAATATCGACGAAGCTTTACCAGAATGGTTTACTGAAGAGGAAAAAGCAAAATGCAAAACCCTGTTTTTAAAAAAGTTATCTAAAGTAGCTCATTCTTTTTATGGTGGTAAAATTCAAACGGTACCCAAAGCCCCTGTGCCAGGTTTTAATTGGTTTAACGTTTGGTATACACCGGGTGTTTCGTCTATTTCAACAGGAATTAGAGATAATAACGAGTTTTCTTATTCAACGAGTAACCGAGGTAACTTAGTAGCTGTAGTTAGTGATTCTACTCGAGTTTTAGGCGATGGCGATTGTACACCTGCTGGCGGATTAGGGGTTATGGAGGGAAAAGCTTTTTTAATGAAATATTTGGGCGGTGTTGATGGGGTTGCTCTATGTATAGATAGCAAAAATAATAAAGGCGAAAACGACCCCGATAAAATAATTGATTTTGTTAAAATGGTTCAACATAGCTTTGGAGCTATTAATCTTGAAGACATTTCGCAACCAAATTGTTATAAAGTTTTAGATGTTCTTCGTGAAGAATGCGAAATACCTGTTTGGCACGATGACGCCCAAGGTACTGCTTGTGTTACATTAGCAGGATTGATAAATGCTCTAAAATTAGCCAATAAAAAAATTGGAGACATTAAAGTAGTTTTGTATGGAGCAGGAGCGTCAAACACTACGATTGCTCGTTTACTTATGATTGAAGGAGTTGACCCTTTAAAGATGATAGTTTTTGATAATCAAGGAACACTGCATAAAAATCGTAAAGATATTGAAATTGATACTCGATTATATTTAAAATGGGATTTGTGTAAAAAAACTAACCCGAATTTAATCGAAACGCACGAAGAAGCTTTTGATAATGCAGATGTTTTAATCGCATTATCTGCTCCAGGTCCAGACATTATTAAGCCCGAATGGATAAGTAAAATGGCTCCAAAAGCAATTGTTTTTACTTGCGCTAACCCTGTTCCAGAAATTTATCCTCATGCTGCTAAACAAGCAGGTGCTTATATTGTAGCCACCGGCAGAGGCGATTTCCCTAATCAGGTTAATAATTCCATCGGTTTTCCGGGTATTTTAAAAGGTACTTTAATTGTTAGGGCAACAAAAATAACCGACAATATGGCTATTGCAGCAGCTCACTCCCTAGCAAAATATGCCGAAAAACGTGGAATTAACCCCGAAAATATTGTTCCAACAATGGACGAAGCCGATGTTTTTCCGCACGAAGCCGCTGATGTTGCCATGCAAGCTATTGCCGATGGGGTGGCTCGTGTGAAAATGAGTCGGCAAGAAGTATATGAAATCGCTAAAAAAGATATTTTGCATGCTCGAAATATGACACAAGAGCTAATTAACAGTGGTTTTATTGAACAACCACCCATTGAAATGATTCAAAATGCAATGGAGTGGGCAATTAATCAAATAAAAAAATAAAATGATAGATTTTATCGAAGGAGTAGTAATTGAAAAATCGCCAACTCATATTGTGGTGCAATGTGGAGGAGTTGGTTATTATAGTAATATTTCGTTGCATTCTTACACTCAGTTACCCGATGTAGGTAAGCAATGTAAAGTTTATATTCATCAAGTTATACGTGAAGATGCTCACCTATTTTATGGCTTCTTTTCTCAAACCGAACGAAATGTGTTTCGCCAGTTAATTAGTGTAAATGGAATAGGCTCTAATACTGCCAGAATGATGTTATCCTCACTTTCGCCAAAAGAACTGGTTGAAGCTATTGTTAATCAAAATGTTTCTCTTTTGCAATCAATTAAGGGAATTGGTGCTAAAACAGCTCAACGTGTCGTTATTGAACTGAAAGATAAGGTAGATAAAAATATTGAAGCCGGAAATATTTTTGTAGGTGTACACAATACAAACAAAGAACAAGCGTTAACTGCATTAGTCCATTTAGGATTTTCAAAACCCACTTCCGACGCAGCCCTCAATAAAATATTGAAAATTGATGGCTCATTGGGAGTTGAAGATTTGATTAAACAAGCTCTTAAAATGTTGTAATAAATTGTAACTCAAAATCTAAATAAATTGGAAAAATACTTGAAATATATACTTGCACCGATTCTATTATCGTACGCTTTATCAATTTCTATTAAAACAGCTCCTATTTCAAGCCTTAATTCGGATACTTATTTTCCTCAACCTAAAGTTGGTTTTATACCAAACCCAACCGATACCGGAAAAGGAGTAATTTTACAATACCCCATTCCCGATGACCCCAATCATCCAATGTATTTGAATAATCCCAATAATCAAACTACTGATGTAGTTTACGACCCAACTACAAATCAGTACATAATTCAAAAGAAAATAGGCGGACGCCCATACGGACCTCCCCAAATTATGAGTTTTGACGAATACAAACAATACGATATTGACCAAGGATTAAAAAAATATTGGAACGAACGTGCCGCAACGACAAATCAAGGTAGCACGGGCGGTTTGATTCCTCAACTTAAAATTGGGGGTGAAGTTTTTGAAACCATTTTTGGGAGCAACGTAATTGATATTCGCCCTTCGGGCTCTGCTGAGCTTATTTTTGGAGTGATACATAATCGTCGCGATGACCCAGCTTTAGATATTAAACAACGCCGTAATACGAACTTTAATTTCGACGAAAAAATTCAAATGAGTGTGTTAGCAAAAGTTGGCGATAAAATTGAGTTTAAAACAAATTACAATACCGAAGCAACTTTTGAATTTGAAAATAAGCTTAAACTTAAATACGAAGGCAAAGAAGACGATATTATTAAATTAATCGAAGCGGGTGATGTTACTTTACCACTCAACTCTACCTTAATTCAGGGTAGCCAAAGTCTTTTTGGGATTAAAACTCAACTGCAATTCGGGAAAACATATGTAACTGCTGTTTATTCTGAACAAAAAGGAGAAACTCAAAATATTTCCGTTTCGGGAGGTGCCCAAACCAATAAGTTTAACTTTAAAGCCGACATGTACGAGGAAAACAAACACTTTTTTATTTCTCAGTTTTTTCGCGATAATTACAACGCTTATTTAAAAGATTTACCGCTTGTTTCTTCTCCAATCAACATTACCAAAATCGAAGTTTGGCGTACTAATATTGGAGCAGCTACTCAAGAAAATCGGAACGTAATTGCATTTACCGATTTAGGTGAATTTAATCCTCGAAACCCTTTAATTTCTCAAACACCTGGTGTAATTAATGTGCCTAATAATTTTGTAAATAATCTTCTTACAAATCCTCAGCTAGATACTTCTCGAATTAGAGATATAAATACTGTTGGCGAATATCTTAGAACTTATTTGGGCGGTTTTGTTTCGGGAGTCGATTTTGAAAAAGTAGAAAGTGCTCGTAAACTTCAACCCAGCGAATTTACGTTTAATTCAAAACTTGGTTTTATTTCGTTAAATTCTTCTCTTAATCAAGACCAAGTGCTTGCTGTTGCTTTTCAATTTACTATTGTTGGCGACACTACCGTTTATCAAGTGGGAGAATTCTCCAATGAAGTAAATCCACCACGTAACTTAATTTTGAAATTGTTAAAAAGTTCCTCACTTAATACTAAGAGCCCTTTATGGAATTTAATGATGAAGAATGTTTATTCGCTCAATGCATTCCAAATTAATGCTCAAGATTTCCGACTAAACATTTTATATAATGGTGATGAGGGCGGAATACCTACCGGTTTTTTTACTGATGGTCCTCAAAAAGGAATTCCTCTTATCCGACTAATGGGATTGGATAAAATTAATTTTCAAGGAGACCCATTTCCCGATGGTGTATTCGACTTTATTAACAATGCAGCTACACAAGGTGGTACCATTCAAGCCTCAAACGGACGTGTTTATTTTCCAGTGATTGAACCTTTTGGAAAGGATTTGCGATTGGTAATTGGCGATTCGGTTTGGGCAAATCGTTATGCCTTCGATTCGTTGTACACTCTCACAAAACAGCAGGCTCAACAATACCCCGACAGAAATAAATTCTATCTCGAAGGAATGTATAAATCACAAGCAGGTGCCGAAATATCATTAAATGCCATGAATGTCCCTCAGGGGTCGGTTAAAGTTACGGCTGGTGGAATTAAATTAACCGAAAATGTCGATTATACTGTCGATTACACTCTGGGTCGTGTGAAAATTATTAACGAGGGAATTTTAAACTCGGGAACTCCAATAAATATTTCGCTCGAAAGCCAGTCTACTTTCAACATCCAAACAAAACGAATGATGGGACTCCATATAAATCATGTTTTTAATAAAGATTTTAATATTGGAGCTACCATTTTAAATTTGCGAGAAAGACCTCTTACTCAAAAAATTAATTACGGTGATGAACCCATAAACAATACTATTTGGGGAATGAATCTTTCGTATAAAACTCAGTCTCGTTTAATTACAAAATTAATTGACAAACTTCCATTTTACAGTACTAAAGCCGAATCTCAAATTACTTTCGATGGTGAATTTGCTCATTTTATTCCTGGGCATTCAAGTGCAATTGGTAAAACTGGTACAACTTACATTGACGATTTTGAGGGATCTAAATCGTCGATTGACTTAAAAAATATTGGTTCTTGGTTTTTGGCTTCGACTCCTCAAGGACAAACCGAACCCCAAAATTGGCCCGAAGCTGCTCCTGGTACTCAGCTTAAATATGGGTTTAATCGTGCTCGCTTAGCTTGGTATATAATCGACCCCATTTTTTATCGAGACAATAGTGCTACTCCTTCAAATATTACAAAAGAAGACTTGTCTAAACCTTATGCTCGCGAAGTACTTGAAACCGAAGTTTTCCCAAATAAAGAAAATCCAACAAATCAGGTTACCAATTTAGCCGTTTTAAATTTGGCTTTTTATCCGAACGAACGTGGTCCATACAATTATGATGTTGACCCTGTTCCTGGCATTTCGTATGGGTTAAATCCCGATGGAACATTAGCAAATCCTTCTTCGCGTTGGGGTGGAATTATGCGTAAAATTGAATCCTCCGATTTTGATGCTACCAATATTGAGTACATTGAATTTTGGATGATGGATCCATTTATTGAAAATCCGAACCATTCGGGTGGTAAATTTTATATTCATTTAGGAGATGTGTCCGAAGATATTCTTCGCGATGGAAGAAAAAGCTTTGAAAATGGATTACCAACTTCTAACGCTGTCGAAAATGTCGATTCTACTATTTGGGGAATTGTTCCAAAACTTCAAGCCTTGGTAAATGCGTTCGATAATAATCCCGAAGCTCGACAATATCAAGACGTTGGATACGATGGATTAAGCGATGCAAACGAAATATCCTTTTTCCAAGGAAACTATTTAAATAAAATTGCTAGCAGCCCTTCTTTGGGTAGTAGTTCCGTTGCATACACAAATGCAACCACCGACCCTTCGGCCGATAATTATCACTATTTTAGAGGTGCCGACTATGATACTCAAAACAAGAAAATTTTAGAACGATACAAATCTTTTAATAATCCTGAAGGCAATTCACCAACTGATGCTCAAAATCCCGAGAATTATCCAACTATGGCTACCAGTCTTCCTAATGTCGAAGATATTAATCGCGACAATACGCTGAGTGAAGACGAAAGATATTATCAATATTTAATTGAACTCAATCCAACAAAAATGAATATTGGTGAAAATTCAATTTCCGATATTTATACCACTTCTGTTCGTTTACCAAACGGTACCACTACCGATGTGAAATGGTACCAATTTAAAGTGCCAATTCGTGAACCTCAAAAAACTATTGGCGATATTCAAGGGTTCAACTCTATTCGCTTTATACGTTTAGTTTTAAAAGATTTCTCCGAACCAATTATTTGTCGTATGGGAACTTTTGAACTTGTTAGAGGTGAATGGAGAAAATATTACAAAAATTTACTTACTAACGGAAATTATGTTCCTGGTGGCGACGACCAAACATCATTTAATGTATCTACTGTAAACATCGAAGAAAATGGTAAACGAGTTCCAATTCCTTATGTTTTACCTCCCGGAATTACTCGCGAACAAGGTTATAGTAGCAATTATATGTATAAATTAAACGAACAGTCGTTGTCGTTAAGAATATCAAACTTATTAGATGGCGATGCTCGAGCAATTTATAAAACAACTACTTTCGATTTTCGACAATTTAAGTATTTACGAATGTATATACATGCCGAAAAACTCCGCGAATCGGATATCCTTCGTAATGGCGATTTAAATGTTTTTATTCGTTTGGGTTCCGACTTTACCGAAAACTATTACGAATATGAACTACCTGTTAGTATTACCGATTGGTATACTTCTGCCGAACAAGCCAATCTGATTTGGTTAGAGGGGAATGACATGAACATAGAATTGCAGAAATTAGTTGATGCAAAACAAAAACGTAATACAAATATTCGAAATGGAATTTCATACAGTATAAATAATCCATATTCCGAATTTGATGGAAAAAATAAAATAACCGTTGTTGGAGCTCCAAGTATTAGCGATGTTCGAGTAATTATGATTGGCGTTAGAAATCCTCGAAAAGGAACTCTAGCTGATATCGATGATATGTTGCCAAAATCAGCCGAAATTTGGGTGAACGAACTCCGTTTAACCGATTTTGATTCAAAATCGGGCTGGGCTGCTACTGGTCGTTTACGTGCAACACTTGCCGATTTAGGCGATTTCTCAATAGCTGGAACAACTTCTACTCCAGGTTTTGCTTCCATCGAAAAGAAAATTAACGAACGCCAAAAAGAATATATTAACTCCTACGATATTGCTACAAATATTGAAATTGGAAAATTTTTCCCTCAAAAATGGCAAGTTAAAATTCCGATGCACATCGATTATTCCAGAATTGTTAGTACTCCCGAATTTAATCCACTTAATCCCGATACAAGATTAAAATCAGACCTTGAAACATACGAAACTAAAGAACAAAGAGATTCGGTTAAAAGCATTACCCAAGACCTCACCGAACGCAAAAATATTAACTTTATGAATATGCGTAAGGATAGGAGCGGAACAGGCAAAGCTCATGTATACGACATCGAAAATTTTGACTTTACCTATTCTTATTCCGAAACCAAACAACGAAATATTGACATAGAATATGATGTTAAGAAAATTTATCGCGGTGGTTTAGGGTATAATTTTACTGCAAATCCTAAAAATTATCGACCTTTTTCAAAAATCGGTTTTATTAATAAAACAAAAAGTTTAGCCTTAATTCGCGATTTTAACTTCTTCCTTTATCCCAAAATGCTAAGCTTCCGTTCGGATATAAACCGACAATATAACGAAAATAAACTGCGAAATAAAAGTGCTGGTTTAATTATTATCGAACCTACTTTTATGAAAACTTTCGATTGGAATAGAACATACACGGTTCGTTTTGACATTACTCAGGGGTTAAAATTAGATTATCAGGCTAACGCAGTTGCACGTGTTGATGAGCCACAAGGTCAAATTGATACCAAAGAAAAACGAGATACAATTTGGAATCATGTACTCGAAGCAGGTCGGATGAATAATTTTAATCATACAATTAATGTTAATTATCAGCTTCCAATTAATAAAATCCCAATTTTAAACTGGATAACTTCAAGTGCTAGATATACGGGTACTTTTAAATGGGATGCTCCGCCTTTGTCTTTGCAAGCTCGAATGGGAAATGTTATCGAAAACTCAAACACAAAGCAACTTAACGTTAATTTTAACATGATTACGTTATACAATAAAATTCCATATTTAAAAAAACTTAATCAACCTGCACCACGTAATCGAAATCAAACCCGTCCAACTGTTCCTGCAAATAATCGTACAAATCCTAACCAGCCCGAAACCGAAGCAAACGACACCGCTAATCCTAAACCAAGTATAGCTAAACTAATTTTGGATAATTCACTTAAATTCCTGATGATGGTTAAAAGTGCCTCGTTTAGCTATACCGAAGGACAAGGAACGATGTTGCCAGGTTTTATTCACACTCCCTTATATTTTGGCAATAATATTAGTCAACAGGCTCCAGGTTGGGGTTTTGTTACAGGTTATCAAACCGATATTACTCAAACTGCAACCCTAAAAGAATGGATTACAAAAGATACTGTCTTCAATAATCCATACATGATGAAATACAACCAAAATATTAATGCTCGAACAACCATTGAACCCTTCAAAGATTTCAAAATTGATATTACGGCAACTCGTACATATACCGAAAATCAAACAGCATATATTAAAGCAAATTCCGAAGGAAAATATGGAACTTATGCTTCTCAAACATCTGGAAGTTTCAATATTACATATTTTGCTTTTAACACCGCTTTTATTAAAGACCAAGCTAATTATTCAAATAGTAATTTCGAAAATTTAAAAACTTATCGACTCGAAATTGCAAAAAGATTAGCTCTCCTCAATAGAAATTCGGTAGGAATTGATCCCGCAACTGGATTCCCTGATGGCTATGGTCCAAATTCTCAAGATGTTTTAATCCCTGCATTCTTAGCTGCTTATGCTGGAGTTTCACCAGCAAATGTTGGTTTAAATACATTTCCAGCCATTCCAATGCCTAACTGGCGACTTACCTATACTGGCTTGTCTAAATTAAAATTATTTTCTTCATTTGTTCAAACTCTTTCTGTGTCTAATGCATATACATGTATTTATGCAGTAAACTCATTTAATACTAATGTAAATTATCACGCCGATCAAGATGGTTTGCAATATGTTCGTGATGCATTACATAATTTTATACCTCAAAAAGAAATTGCTCAGGTATCAATAAATGAACAGTTTAGCCCTTTAATAAATTTTGATGCTACCCTTAAAAATAGCATGATGGCTAAAATTGAATTTAAAAAGAGTCGTAATCTATCCTTGAGTTTTGCTAATAGTCAATTAACCGAAATTTCAAGCAATGAAATGATTTTTGGATTGGGTTATAGATTTAAAGATATCACTATGGTATTTAATTTTAGTGGTGTAAAAACTAAAACTAAAAGCGATTTAAATGTTAAGGTCGACTTATCTATTCGTGATAATCGCACTACTTTGCGAAAAATTATTGAAAATGTTAATCAAATTTCTACTGGACAACGTGTAGTAACCATCAATTTTTCAGCCGATTATCAGTTAAGCCAAAAGTTTACTATCAGAGCTTTTTACGACCATATAATGAACAAACCGCACGTATCTAATCAATTCCCAAGTAGCAATATTAACAGTGGTATAAGTGTTAGATTTACGCTGAATTAATAGGTAGTTCAAAACATTTGACAGTGATTGTTTGTTGTATCCTTTGAATATTTAAAATTAATTCATGAGTAAGGGAAGAGATAAAAAACCGCATATTGGAATTTTTGGAAGACGTAATAATGGAAAGAGTTCGTTCATTAATGCCCTATCAAATCAAGATACCGCAATTGTTTCGGACGTGGCAGGAACAACTACCGATCCAGTAAAAAAATCAATGGAGATTCATGGAATTGGTCCATTAGTAATTATTGATACTGCTGGCATAGATGATATTGGTGAATTAGGTTTAAAGCGAATAAATAAAACACTGGAAGTTTTAAAAATTATCGATTTTGGTATTTTGCTTATTGCTGAAAATCGTTTTGATCAAACGGAGTTAAATATTATAGCAAATTTCAAAAAATACGATATTCCTTGGATTTGTATTCATAATAAATCGGATATTGAAGTGGCTAATGAATCGACAATTAAGCGATTTAAAGAACTTAATACAGATGTCATTGATTTTAGTGCTGTTACTAAAGATAAACTTGAAAAGGTAATTTCTTTGATTAGAAAAAATTTGCCCGAATCGGCTTATAAATCAAACTCTTTAATTGGCGATTTAATTTCTTATGGCGATGTGGTAATGCTTATTACTCCAATTGATGTAGAAGCACCCGAAGGAAGATTGATTTTACCACAAGTTCAATTAATCCGTGATATCTTAGATAATGATGCTATTGCTGTTGTAGTAAAAGAGCGTGAAGTAGATGCTTATATTCGTAAAATGAATCCAAAGCCTGCATTAGTTGTTTGTGATAGTCAAGTTTTTTTAAAGGCAGATGCTTCAATTCCTAAAGATATTCCGTTAACCAGTTTCTCTATAGTATTAGCTCGACAAAAGGGCGATTTTGAGCATTATATGCAAGGAACTCCCTATTTGTCAAAATTGCAAAATGGCGATCATGTTCTTTTGCTTGAATCATGCACTCATCACGTTTCGTGTGAAGATATTGGAAGAATTAAAATTCCTAGATGGTTAAATAATTTTACTGGAAAAAAATTAGAATATTCCTTTGTCGCTGGCTTAGATCAAATTAATGACATTACCAAATATGCAATGGTAATTCAGTGTGGTGGTTGTATGGTAACCCGCAAACAGCTTATTAATCGTTTAAAACCTGCTATTGAAAAAGGTATTCCTGTTACAAATTATGGTATGGCTATCGCCTACGTTCATGGAATATATAACAGAGCTATCGCACCATTTCAAAAAAAATTAAATACTTCGGACGATTATTTATAAAAAGTTAATTCCATTTTTTATTTAATATTGATATTGGTACAACTTTTGCAATTTTTTTTTGTCTATTTAATTGATTTTCAAAAAAACTATCGTAAATTTGTAAATCAAGAGTATTAAAAATTTAAAATAAAATATTATGAAAGCAGCAAAACTTATTTTTGGTTTATTATTTATTTTCGCATTGAGTAGCACTTTTGCTCAAAAAGACAACTCAAAAGAAAACTATTCTAAGGGCATTGAATTAATGAATAAAGGTAATTACACTGATGCTATTACTTATTTTTCAAAAGCTATTGATGAAAAACCTGACTTAGCAGCAGCCTATTATTTCAGAGCAAGTTGCTATTGTCAACTTAATAATCCTGATAAAGCATGCCCCGACTTAGTTATGGCTGCCAAACTTGGACATTATGTCGAAAAAGTTGGTAAACCTTGCGGATGCGATGTAAAAGATCCTAAGTAAACTACTGGATAATAAAATAACAAAAAAGCAACTCATTGAGTTGCTTTTTTTGTTTTTAAGCTCACCGTAATTTATCCTCTATTTAAGTTCTAAACAACAAACATTCTCAACATGTTGTGTGTGAGGAAACATATCTACAGCTTGAATTGCTGTGATTTTATAATGTGAACTTAAAACTGCAATGTCACGTGCTTGTGTTGCTGGATTACAACTTACATAAACTACTCGTTTTGGTAGAATCTTCAATATTTGTTCAACGACATCAGGATGCATTCCTGCTCGTGGTGGATCAGTAATTATAATATCTGGCTTGCCATTTTTACTCACAAAATCGTCGTTTAATACCTTAGCCATATCCCCAGCATAAAATTGAGTATTCGAAATATTGTTGATTTTTGAGTTTATGATTGCATCCTCAATTGCCATGTCGACGTATTCAATCCCTACAACTTTGCTTGCATATTTAGCCACAAAATTAGCAATTGTTCCGGCACCAGTGTATAAATCATAAACAATATCCGTACTGCTAATCTTAGCAAAATCACGAGCTACCTTATATAAAACATAAGCTTGTTTCGAATTGGTTTGATAAAACGACAATGGACTAACCCTAAACGTTAAGCCTTCCATCTCTTCTTCAATATACTCTTTTCCTTTATATAAATGCACCGATAAATCGGATATTGAATCGTTCTTTTTGGTATTAATGATGTAATTTAGTGATGTGATTTTTGGAAAACTTTGGTGAATAAAGTCCATAAGTTCCTTTACAAATAGATCTTCATAACCAAAAACCACGATAAGCATCCATTCGTCTTTCGATGTTCTTCGAACAACTAAATTACGCATGAGTCCGCTCCAAGTTCGGGCATTGTAATACGAAGCTTCCTTTTTGAATGTATATTCTCGAATTCCATTTCGAATTTCGTTGGCATAATCATCCATCAAAAAACACTCTTCGATATCAATAACTTTATCAAAAAAACGAGGTAAATGGAATCCTAAACCAGGCTTAAACGTAATTTCACTGTCGGCCAATTCGTTTGGAGTCAACCATCGTTTTTCGGCAAAAGCAAAATCTAATTTATTTCGATATTGGTAAATCTGTTCCGACCCAATAATGTCATTAATTGAATCAAATTCAAGTTTCCCAATTCGTGTAAATGCGTCAAATACTTGTTTTTGTTTATATTCAAGCTGTTTAGCGTAAACCATGTGCTGCCACTTGCACCCTCCACAAACACCAAAATGCTTACAAAATGGTTCGGTGCGAAATGGAGATTTTTGCTTTATTTCAATGATTTGAGCCGTGTAATAATTTCGTTTTTTCTTTATTACTTTAACATCTGCAACGTCTCCAGGAATTAGATGAGGTACAAATACCACAACGTTATCATGCTTTCCTAAAGAAATTCCTTCATTGGTAGCATCTGTTATTTCTAAATTTTCAATGATAAAAGGGGTGAACTTGCTTCCCATATTTTTTTTGGCAAAGATAATCAATTTTAGACATCAGATAGACTCTTCGTTCCGCTATCGCT
>CAZFPO010000011.1:29211-51903 GCA_964521105.1 uncultured Lentimicrobiaceae bacterium
ATAGACTCTTCGTTCCGCTATCGCTCCTCTCTGAGTGACAATTTTGCAGCATAATTTCACTGTGAAACATTGTGACATTGCGAAGCAATCTGTGTAACACTGTGTAATAGAATTCTGCCACTAAGGCTCTAAGACACTAAGGTTCACTAAGTTTTTTCATTCCTTTTTTTAAACACATAGGCACATAGAATTTATCTTTTATGAACGAATAGGCACATATGAATTTTGAAAAACATCTATTGTGTCTATGCAAATCTATGTTTCTATGTGTTTCGTGTTTTGGGTTTCGAGTTTTAGGTTTATTTTGGTTTATTGATTCTGGTTTTCAGAGAACGTGTGTAGGCTTGCCCCTTTAGGGGTTGAGGGTCGCATGGGCAATCTGTGGAACACTGTGTAACTTCTTACTTCATAATAAGAATGAATATTGATAAAAATCAAAGAAACATCGTTGGTAACAACACCAACAATGGCAAAAAAGAGCTAAATCACGTTTTCCCCTTGAATGATTTTCTTTAATAAATAAAATAAATAATAAATTAATGAATATGAAATGAGAAAAATATTTGTATTTTTGTTGAGATTTTTTTGATTAATTGTACTCGCCTTTTGAAAAAATAAATCTTGATTCAAAAAATGATTATTAAATTCAAATTTTTTAAAATAAACATATGAAAAAATCACTAATTATAACTTTTGTAATATTAATTACTCAAGGTGCATATTGTCAGGAAATTCCAACAATTAGAACAGTTTTTGATTTTGAAATTAATGATGTTTTTCATTTTCGAAGAGAATACAGCCCCATGAATGCCAATCGCATAAAAATCATGGATAAATATTATTCTTCAAATAAAGATACACTGTTCTATGTGAGATTTATCGATTCATATTTCTCTGAAGTAATTTTCAATGGTGATCCTCCAGAAGTTCATTATTTTTTTGAGACAAATACGGATACAATTTTTTTTACTAGTTTAGATTCTTCAGTTGCTTATTATTTTCGGAATGTTTCTTTTCATTGGTATACTTCATTTAATCAAACGACTAATGCTAATTTGTGTGATATTGAAGGAACGGCATTGCGTTATGATGATATATATAATTCTTATATAGAAATTTTTTCTCCCAAATTGGGTTCAGTGTATATGTATGATTTTAGACAAGGAAAAGAGATTTTTGGAGGTCATAAATTGTTTTATTTCAAAAATAGTGAGCAGGAGTGTGGAACACCTGATCACACAGCACAAAGTATTCAAAATAAATATCGACTTGAAAATTTTGATATTTATCCAAATCCAACCGAAGATTTTATAACTATTAAAATGCATGAAATATTTTCAAAATCAACGATAACAATAACTGATATTAAAGGAAATATTGTTTTAACACATGTGTTTTGTGGTGATTTTGAGAAAATTGATATTAGGGGGCTAGATAAAGGAATCTATTATGTTAAAATTATTTCTAATGAAAGAGTTGCAGTTGCAAAATTCCTAAAGATTTAAATTTTAAATTTGGAAACTTTTTGTTTTTTGTAAAATCAAAAACGATAAAGAAGTTCTACTTCAATATTGTCATTGAATAATAAATTTCACATTTTGATTACTAGAAAAACGAATAATATAAATTCCTTTTGCGAAAGTAGATGTTTGAATAGTGGCGTTTTCGTCTAAATTAGATT
The DNA here is from genome assembly GCA_964521105.1 of uncultured Lentimicrobiaceae bacterium. GTDB lineage: Bacteria > Bacteroidota > Bacteroidia > Bacteroidales > WCHB1-69 > JAQUGA01. Next base: position 30,893 of record CAZFPO010000011.1, read on the forward strand.
GAAAAACTATTTGCCCTTGAGAATTTAATATTTCAAATATACAGTGGAGTCCATTACTGTATACAAAAAGGTTATCTTTAGTAGGATTTGGATAAACATTAATCAATGGTTTACTTTGGACTTCAAAAACTGAAGTATTATCCTCAATTTTCATCCAAATGGGATTTGAAAAGCTGTTATACACTTCAAATTGACTTCGATAAATCGGAATATTTTCAGTACTATAGGTGTTTACTGTCAAAAATTCAATTCGTACATAGAAATACTTGTTTAAATATTCTGAATTATTTGGGATAATTTCGGTAAGAATATCCCAAAGATTGTATTGCTGTTCGGAATCAAAACTGGGAATCTCCTTGGTGTATTCGCCATTTTCAGTTCCAATGATAACTTTAAACGAGATAGGAATGCCAAATTCAGGCGAGTTTACAAGTTCAATGTTTAAATTAATGGAAGAAAGTTCAGAAATATTAACCATAAAATCGTTGCCTGGAATTCCAATTACTTGATTGTTTTTTTGAATCTCAGGAATGGCGATTGGACCGGATGATAGTACATAATTTCCATTCTTTAAAGCCAATAATACATTTTCACCATTTTCACCCATTCCATTGGGGCAATAGGTAATGGTTGTAATTTTTCCTAATGCATTGTTGGTGATGTTTCCGGTAACACTGCCAAACATATCGGTTGTGGAATAGTTAAATGAGCCATGGGCATCGCTTCCTCCAATGAAAAAATGCTTCCAGTTTTGAATTTGTGCATTTTGATTTTTAGCAATTAAACCTTTTTTCAGAATGGCTTTATACACATCCATATCTTGCCCAAAACGATACAAGTGTTGATCGGGATTTGATAGTGCTAGTTGACCTAAAGAAGCACTTGCTGAATTCATTACATTATAGGGGTTCGAAACAATGTTGCTATTGGTATAAAGTGCATTCCAGTTATTCCATAATTGACCTCCAAGTAAGCTGTTTTTAACAAGTAGCGAATCGGACAAATCCAGAACATCCGACGAAAATGCTGTGTCATTGCAAATTACGTTACCAAGTGATGGATGAGGAGAACCATTCAATGGAAAATCAATTTGTCCATAATTCCAGCAGCCACCATTTACAGCAACTGGAAGTTTATCGTATTCAGCATAAGGATGAGCCGCGTAGCAAAAGCCATTATACTTTTGAATGGAATCAAGCATCATGTTTATTGAAACGTTGGTTGTAAAAGCATCGCCACCACCATCGCCAATGTATGGCATCGAAAACATGGCATTTGGACTCGGATAAGTTAGGGCATGGATGATTTTTCCGGCACTTTTTTAACACTCATTTCAATTCCACGAATCAAGATTAACGTTGAATCTTCCTGATTTTCGGCTTGTACAAATTCGCCTAATTTTTCCCAATTACCTTGCATCGATGAACCATAATTATCAAAATCGCAACTATGGTCAGTAAATGTTATCCAGTCTAAACCCAAGAATTTAGCAGCATTTTTAACTTGAGCTATCGGAAGACCATTTTCGGCTGTATTTTGAGTGAAAAAGGAGTGATAATGCGTGTCGCCACGATACCAATTATCAACTTTAGGATGGCTGAAATTGGAGGTAAAAACTCTAAAATAAAAAGATTGATCCACTTCGTAATCAATTCCTAAGGTTACTTTAATGTCAAAAACACCATTCGAGCCAAGGTAAGTTTCCCAAATAGCTTTTGATAAGTTAAAATTGAAATAAAAGTACTTTCCAATCAAAGGTACATTTGGAGTTGAAGGTATTCCCCAATTGGTGTCGGCAGTAAAAATCATTGTTTTACTATTACTTTTCTTCGGCAAACTTTCATCAAATGATTGATTTCCCCAATTTATGTCCGTGCTTGATTTAGTAGTGAATAATGATAAAAAATCAGCATCCGCTAAGGATGAAAAAGAGATATTCGGCGAAAAAGTGGTTGAACTAGCATTTTTTAGTTGGATATTGATAAATGCCAAATCGCCACTGCACCCAAAACAATCATTATCATGAAAATAAAATGAAATAGGCAATACCGAATCTGAACTGACTTCAATTCGATTCGGAACATCCACAAAATAGTCACTACCAGGAGAGTTGTTTTGCTTTGTTTGAGAAAAGATAATTTTTCCAACAATACCCAAGAAAAAAATTAAGAGTAAAGTTTTTTTTGCCATATAGATAAATATGTAGTTGAGCAAAGATAACTAAAAGTTTAAGTTAAGTCAAGGTTAAATTTCGACTTTTTAAAAAATGAAATGTTGTTGGGCTTCATACCTAATCAACAGAATAACAATATGTTGTAAATTTTCTGACTTAAATTGTCAATTCTACTAAAAATCACATCAATATTTATTATTCATAAACTTATCACAATCAGTTTTTTACGCGATCAACTATCTTGAAAAACAAAAAAGCTAATGTGTTAGAATTCGCTTTTTTTGTGAGTATTCAGACAGAATTTACAATTAATTATTTCTTTGCTAAGGTTATTCACACTAATAAATTAGTATAATTGACAATAATTAGATCTTATATAATTATTGATGTTTTGTATGTTAAATAAAAAATATTTTATATTTTTGAACTTAAATTTGCAAGTATGAATAATAAAATTAAAAATGAAGAAACAAGAGTATCAAAATTCAATTAATGTTTATTTGAAGTCTGTTTTGAGATTGATATTCAATAATTTATCATTTTTATACTTTCAGTTATTCAGCAAATCTAAAAACAATTAATTATGAAAAATATCACACTGCTTCTAGTTTGCATTCTTACAATGTCTTTCGCTACTTCTCAAATTTGTAATTTTGATTATAATATTATAGTTAATAAAGAAAAAGCGAATAAAAATTATGGAGTTGCAGCAAAAAATGGCGAAATAATTATTAATTATCAATTTGATTATATTGGTTTATTTAATGATGGGTTAAGTGTGGTTAAGGTTGGTGATAAATGTGGTTATATTGATTTCACAGGAAATTATTTAGTCACGCCAAAATATGACATGGCATTTGATTTTTATAATGGTTATTCATTGGTTTCTTTGGCTACTGATAGGTTTACGGAAAAATATTATTATGGATTTATTGATACAAATGGTAATGAAATAATACCGTGTTCGTTGGACTATAATTATATTTATGGGTTTGAAAGTGATTATGCAATTGTTTTTAAAGGAAGTTTAACTAAATCAGGACAACCGCTTATTGGAAAATATGGACTAATAAATAAAAAAGGGGATGAAGTAGTTAAGTGCATTTATGATGATATAGAGCTAACATCTCAAAAAGGTTTTGTAAAGGTTTTTATTGGAGAGTTAAATCAAAAAGGAGAATTAGGGAAAGGAAAAACTGGCTTAATTAATAGCAATGGCGATTTGATTATTCCAATTGAATACGATGAAATATATGTTAATAATGGAAGTTCAGCAACTGCTTATCTCATTAATAAAAAATCCAAAAACAAGGAAGTGTTAATTTGTTTATATGACCTTAATGGCAATGTTATTATTCCTTTGACTAGTAAATACCATGATATTGGTAACTTTAGCAATAATAGAATTTATGTTAGTAATGGCTCAAAGTATGGGTATATTGACCCAAATTCAAATTTAGTAATTGATTTTAAGTATGATTATGGAACAGATTTTTCATCAAATAAAGCAATTGTAAGAGAAAAAAACAAATGGTGTATTATTGATACTATGGGTAAGGTTCTTATGAATATTAATTCAGACTTTGATATTTGTAAAAAATTTGATGAAAATAATCTCGCTCTCACATTTAAAGGGAAAGTAAAAAGAGGAAAGCCCAATAAAGGAAAATACGGTCTTGTTAACATTGACGGCAATGAAGTATCAGAATGTAAATATGATACGATTTGTTCTTTTATTCATGATTTAGCAATTGTTAGGATTAACAAAAAGTGCGGGTATGTTGACAGAACAGGAAAAGTAATAATACCTATTCTTTATGATTTTGCTTTTCCATTTTCAAATGGACTAGCGTGTGTGAAAAAGGATGATTTTTATGGATTTATCGATAAATCTAATCGAGTTGTTATACAATTTAAGTATTATTATGCTCACCCTTTTATAAACGGAATAGCTAAAGTGTTTTCTAAAAGCGGAAAACAATTTCTGAATACTAGTGGGAACGTTTTATTTTAAAAAATTATATTATGAAAAACAAATCACTTTTAATTTGTATTTTAATTGGTGCATTAAATTACATGGTAGCTCAAGATGTAGTAGTTGCAAACATGGGGCTAAATATTGTTTATCAGCATGTTGATAATCCGATTGCCATTTCAGTAGCTAGTGTTAATTCTGATATTATTTGGGTATCGGCAGAAAATGCTAGAATAACAAAAATTGGTGGCGTAAAATACTCAATTTTGGTAACTGAGAACATAAAGAATGTAGAATTGAAAATATACAAAATTGTGAAACAAGATACTATATTTGTTTCATCTAATCAATTTAAGGTACTACCAATAACTCCATATTTAAAACCTGTTTTGTTTGGGAGAAAATTTGAAAATGATCTAGTGGTTGAAATACCCAAAGCAATGATTAAACAAAATAACGCTCTATTTATCAAATTTGATGAATCTTTTTTCTTTGGTGTTGAAAGAAAATTTAAAATTAAAAAATTTGATATTATTTATAGTAATGAAAAAAAATCCTTAATCACATCTACAATAACTGGAAATATTATTCCAGATAATATTATTGAGTGTATTCTTAAAGAGAATGATTCTGAAATAAAAATCTTAAATATTGAAGTAGAAGGAATTGGTGTCCTCACTGGCATATATACTATAAAATTAAAATAAATTCCATTAAAAATAAAGCCAAAACACTAATACTTTAGTTTAAAAACACTAATTTAAACAAATAAATTAGTGTTTTTATTTTGTAGTTCTAAATAAGAGATTTATTTAATAAATTGACAATAAATGCCACTTTTTTTTACTTAGAAAAACCAAAAAAATATGAAACATTTTGAGATTGAAAAAAATCAAAATTGAAGATGTTCATCATGATAATTTATTGTACAACAATCTTTTTAGTAATTATTCCTTTGGTAGAGCTAATTTCAACAAAGTAAATTCCCTTATTGAAGTTCTCCACGTTAAGAGTAAATGAAGCGCTTTGATTGTAGTTCATGCTATTGATTAATTGACCATTAATGGCTCTAACGACAACTGAATAATCGTTGATTTCGCTTATATTGAAAGTAATCAACGAATTAGATGGATTTGGAAAACAGTTGATGACTTGGCTATCATAAGTATTTACGCTATTTGAATTTACGTCAATTTTAGCTATTACTGCATCATTGTTTGACAGGTTTCCATCCGTTGAAACAGAATATGGAGTCAACGTTAATGTCATTGTAAAAGATCCCGACATGTATAGGAAATTATTATCCAGAGAAAAACCATTTAAGCGAAATTCGCCAATTTGCGGCAGATAATCTGGATTTTGGTACGGACGAATTAGTTTATTCCAAGCTAATGTTCCATCGTTGTTCCATGAAGAGATAAAACCATTATTCTTGCCAAGACCAGCATTCTCGCACATACCAACATAACTTTGACCTAAAATATTGAGAGAGTCGGAGAAGTTTCCGGCAACATAAACATGATCGTTATTGCCGATTACTTTTATTGCAGAAGTGAATTTTTCACCTTTAAAGCAATTTGCCCAAATGTTTGTCCCTGTAAAATCGAATTTTGCCAGATAGCCATTTTGAGCAGAGCCATTTGTTGAAATTGGTCCATTTCCAAAATTCACTTGTTCCGAGAATTGTCCTGTTAGATATATACCTGAATTATTAACAAATAGGGTGTTTGTGTTTTTATACAACAAACTGGAAATTCTATTGTGAAAACCTTTTGCAAATTGAATGTTTCCATTCAAATCAGTGCATGCTAAATAAGTATCGTAATCACCACCTGTTCCGCTCCAGCTAAGTGTAATCGTCTGAAATTCGGCACTCGAACTACGAAAAAAACCCGAAAAATAAATTTTGTTATTATACACATAAATTCCATCCCCCGTTTCTTGGCTAATTCCACCAAATCTTTTAGCAAAATTCAAATTTCCAGAGGTAGTATAACTGAGTAACATTGCTTCGGTAGAAAAATTTACAGTAGATCCTGTTAGTGTAATTGTTTCGAAGGTTGCATCCGGAATATATGTCCCAACGGCATATACATTTGAATTTGCACAAACGATATCGTTAAACGAATCATCATTTATTCCACCACCAGTTTTTATCCATTGTAAATTTCCTGAAGAATTCATCTTTACTAAAAAAGCATCTCTTGCTCCATGACTGATTGCACTTGAGCTTTCAACACGCAAGGTGTCGTCGAAATAGCCCGCATAATAAATATTACCATCAGAGTCGCTTGTAAACGCCATTACTTCTCGATCTCCTTTTTGTGAAAATGCTTCTTTTGCCCATTGCAACTGGCCAGATGTGTTGTATTTAGCAATAAACCAATTGTAATAATACCCACCTCCCTGCGATAAAGTAACTCCACCTTGAAAAGTAGCAGTGCCTGCATATTTTCCAATTTGATATACATTTCCAGATGGATCGGTGGTAGTGTAAAAAGCTTCATCTGTTTCGGATGATACAGCCCATTGCCATGCTTGAGCATGGATACTTAGTTGGCATACGATAAAAAGTACTGTTAAAAATAATGTAATTTTTTTCATTTATTGGTTTTAATTAATGTATAAAAATTGTCGAATCTTGTATTTACAAAAAGAAATTTGGATTACACTTAAATCTAAAAAGTGAATCGAAAATTTACTCAATTATTGTTTCCGATAGTATATAAAATCAATTATTTCACCTTCTTTAAACTCTTTTTTTAAGGCATTCATACTATCAGTAGAAGCACAAATAAAGGTAAATTTCTCCATGTCAACAGCATCAATACTGCCACCATATTTAGTCAAAATACGTTCCACAGACTGAACTAATTTTTGACTGTATTGTACTTTGATGTGATATTCATAAATATATCCATCGGTACTTGGACTTTGCTTTTCGATAGATATAAGAACACCATCAATTTGTTGAGCATTTGTAATTTCGGATGGCCAACTGGCTTTATTCGAATTTTTCCATGTAATTATACCCAATTCTGCAATAATTTTTTCCATATCCATTTTTGAAAGTGGTTTTTTTGCAGATACCTCAACACTGGCATTAATGGCTAAAAGTTCAAGATAAAGAATGGAAACTCCATCTTTTTGAAAATAAATAGCATTGCAATTTTCGAGTTGATATATGCCCGAAAGTTGGGTGGAGTTTTTCGAAAATGTTTTGTGTTGATTAAAATGTTCAAGCTTGTATAGCCTTACAAACAGAAAATCGGAAGCTTTTTTATACATAGCCACGTAAGAATCATCATGAATTTCGATACTTACATTGGCATATCCTAATGGAGTTTTTGCTTTAGTATTCGATTGGAAATCATCCGAAGAGATTAAAAAAGGAGATTTTTGAGCGTTTGCGAAACCTAAAGAGAGTGCAAAACAAATTACTAAGATTATTTTTTTCATGGGTTTAAAATTTTACGAATTCAACTCTGCGGTTTTGTGCTTTGTTTTCGGGAGTGTCGTTGGCAACCAATGGTTTGCTTTCGCCTAAACCTTTGTAGGTCAAACGATCTTTCGAAATCCCAAGTTCAATTAGTTTATCCATAACCACTTTTGCACGTGCTTCGGATAATTTTAGGTTTGCTGCATCATCGCCATCGCTGTCGGTATGACCTTCAACACTGAATTTCAATTCGGGATGATCTTGCATCATTTTTAAAATATAATTGATTGTTCCTATTGATTCTGGCTTCAATGTAGCTTTATTTACGTCAAATTTTATCCCTGTAGTTACAAATTTTCCATCGGTAAGAAGTTTGTCATATAAAGGCACTGCCCCTTTGGCTATGCGGAAATTTTTGGTGTATCCTGGGTCTTTTCCATCGACCGTTTGTTTCCCTATTGTAAATCCGGTAGGATTGTATCCTAAATTTGGAATATTTAGGACTCTAGCATCGTCTAAATAAACTTTTAAAGCCCTTTTGTTGAAAGAAATGGCAACATGTCTCCATTTTGGAGTTTTATCATACATGTCAGATTTATATCCTGGATAGTAATTTTGTTCAATATTTTCACCGTTTACACTATTTTTGTAAATACGAATCCATTTTTTAGTTATTGGAATGGTTTTATCTAGGTTTCTTTGATTTTTATAGTCTAATAAGTATATGATATAATGTCCTCCATGATTTTCGCTAAAATAAGCGTCAAACTCAATGGTGAATTCTTCGGGAAGATAATCCTCTTTATTATTTTTCATCATAGGAGTAACACCACCGCCACCGTTCATATTGCATTTAATATGATAAATCACGTTTGAACCATCAAAGTTTGCATTTTCAAAATTACCTTGAACCAAATCCCATTTGCTAGGGAACTCACCGTTTTGTTCGCCTTCTTGATTGTCTTCGAAAATAATCTCTGTACCGGGAACAAAGTCGTATTTTGCCCATGTCAATGTTGGCTTATCCTGATTTGTTGGTGGGGTTTTGACTTCCGAATTTGTATTTGAAGGCTTTGTTTCCTTTGGCGTTGTTTCGGTTTTTGCTTCTGTTTTTGGTTTTGAATTTTTGGTTGTTTTTGTTGAATTATCAATACCTTCTTCGGCTTTATCCAAACCTTTGTCGATGGTTTTATCCACTTTGTTTTCGACTCTTTGATTTACTTTTTTCTCTGTTTTTTTGACTACTTTATCTAATGTAATTTGAGAAAAACCAAAGACAGAAATTAATAATGTGATAAGTAAAATAGCTGTTTTTTTCATAATTTAAAATTTTAATAAAATAAAAGTCGATTATATTCAATCAGTAATTAAAAATACAATCGACTTTAGAAAATTATTTTTGAATTACTAGACGTTGAACCTCTTGAGTTTTATTTGTTTGGATTTTGACAAAATAAATGCCATTCGAAAAATCACTCACATTTATTGTTGTTGTGTTTGATTGAAGATTGCTTTGCATCATTTCTTGCCCTAAATAATTGCAGATACTAATCGTGGTTTTCTCATTTAAATTACCCGAGTAATTTAGAGTAATGCTACTATTTGCTGGATTTGGATATATCGAAAATGTGGAGTTTTGTAATTTTGATTCTTCCATTCCAACGGTATAATCTTTAATGCACCGAACATTTGCACCAATTGCTCTATAAGTGTTAACAATTTGAGCTTGTGTCGATTCAACATTCAACATTTTTACATTTGCATTTGCTGATGTAAATGCTTCTGAGGTCCAATAAGAAGCCCATGATCCCACGTTTTGTCTTGAACCTGACAAATATCCTCTAACACCACCTGAAGGTAAACGCAAAGCCGATTCAAAAGCACCGAAATTGTTTAGATTTGTCCAAAGTGTCATTTCTTCCACAAATTCATCGCTAGTAGGAATTCTCCAGCCTGTTGGACAAGGATTATTAATTGCATTTAAACCATTCCATAAGTTATTATTTGGAGCCGAAGTCCAATCATAGGGAGCATTTTGAACGGTAATAAAATCGCTATGTGTTGGATTCGTATTTGGGGATAGTGTTTGAACAGTTCCTGAAGTTACAACTTGATGCCCATCGGTATTGCGTCCCCATTGGTAAAAACCGCCATAAGATTGTTCATCAGTGGTTGATTCGGCAATTTTATTTGCTCCCAAATTACGATCCATCCAGCATCTGCCATATTTTCCTTTTACTGTTCCGTAAGTAACTGGAGTTCCGTTATATGTAAAAGTTACTTCTCCACAAGTGTAGTTTTCGTTGCTTCGTGTAATAAATGTTTTTTGATCTCCGTAAGCTGTGTCAACACCATTTATGGCATAAGCACGAACATAATATCGGGTAGTATCAAGCAGGCTGTAAACAAAAACCGTAAAATCATTATTTCCTAATGCAGCAGAAGCGTGATTATGATGATAGTTTGGATTTTGGCTAGTGGACCAGCAAACACCTTGTTCGCTTATTGAAGAGTTTCCATCCGAAATAATGTCGCCACCTATACGAGCACTATTATTTGTAATCAAAGATGCTACTTTAGTGGTTAGTTCAGGGGCAGAAATTTGTGAGATTCCTTTTCCATTAAGTCGTACAATATTATTATGTATGGTGTCATTGTATTTATTAAACTCTCCACCTACAACAATGTTTGAGTCGGGTTGAATAATAAATGAGTACGCTTTAGGAGAAAAATTATTCGTGAACAATCCAGAACCAGAAACAAAATTTGCATCTCTCGTTCCATTTTCGTTGAGTTGTATTATCGAATTTTCGGAAACATTGTTATAAAAGTTGAAACTACCACCTACCAATATTTTATTTTGTGGTGTTACTTTTATTGTATATACTTCACCGCTAATTCCTTCACCAATGGTAAACGTATTGTCTAAACTACCATTGGCATTTAAACAAGCAATTTTGTTATAGTTTTGAGCCAAAACATTTGTAAAAGAGCCCCCAACAATTATTTTTCCATTGGGCATAATTTCTATGGCAAGTACTTTTGCATTAAAACCGCCACCGCTTATAAATCCATTAAAAGCATCATCTGCAGAACCATCGGTATTTAATCTGCAAAATTTTGGGGCTAAATCATCATTGTAGAACATAAAATCGCCACCCACTAATATTTTTCCATCTGCTTGAATTTTTATGGCATAAGGAGGAGATTGTCCAAATGAGCCTGTAAAACCAGTTCCAATTGTAAATGTATTATCAAGAGTGCCGTCTGGCATTAAACGGGCAATATGTTTATGTGCTACTCCAGCAACAGAAGTGAAAATTCCTACGATATATATTTTACCATTTGATGTGTCGACTGCCATGGCGGTGATGCCTCCATTGACATTGGTGTTAGAATTAAAGGTGTTGTCGATGCTGCCGTCTTTATTTAACTTTACAATTCGGGTATTTAAATTCTGAGAATTCAAATACGTAAATGAGCCGGCAACCAAAATACTTGTATCTTCTGGATTTACGTGAATGGCAACAATATCGCTATTGAAACCCGTGGATCCAACATAAAAGGAAGAGTCAATAGTTCCATTCGGATTTAACCGAACTAGAGTTTTATATTCTGTTCCATTGTATGAAGTAAATAATCCACCAACAATAATTTTATTATCTGGTTGTTTTGCTATTGCTGTTATGGTTGATGAAAATCCTGTTCCAATATGAAACGAAGTGTCTATGCTTCCGGGTTGTGCTTTGATGTTCATTATGCTAAAAAGAAACAAAAAGCAAAAAATGATTTTTCTCATAATTAAAGTTTAAAATTTCTGCAAAGATAGTACGAAAAACAATATTGTTGTACAATAATATATAAAACACTGAATGTGTTTTAAATCCGATGGGATAAATTTTATATTTGAAAAGTTACATCCCATTCAAACAATCAATCAGAGCTTCTTTTGTAGTAAAGTCGTCCTCCTACTAAATTAACAATTGCCGTATTAGTCGGGTACACTAAATGCCGCAATAGTCGTTAGTCGTCCTCCGACTAGAATCGCAATTGCCGTATTAGTCGGGGGACGACTGAGTCGTAAGAAAATTATGAAAATATTACTGTTTCACAACCACTTTCTTCAACATATTTCCTTTGCCATCCGAAAGAACAATAAAATAAGTCCCTTTTTTGAATGTATTGGCATTGATTGTTATCGTTTTTTCAAATTCCGATATGGATTCACTTTTGATAATTTTCCCATTTATGTCGTAAATGTAAAACCCATAAGGAGAAAAATCTTCTGGAATGGTAATACTTAAACGTTCTATAAATGGATTTGGATAAACCAAAAGTTCATCTTTTACATTAAATTCATCTACCTTAACTGAGCAATTGGTGCCATATATATGCTGGTTTTTGTGGAAAAAGCAAATAAGATCTCTACCTCCTTCAATAATATTTAAAACATAATATTGATTACTGATAAAATCGACGGCATGAGGTTCCCCAATTCCTTCAATCCAATATGTATAATTATAACCGCCAATTGGTGGTTGTGGAATGTTTGTTCTGATAATTTTAAAATTATAACGCTTTCGCACATCGACATTAGTTTGAAAAGAGTCGATGCTGTCTAAAACATAAATGTATCTGTTTTCTGTTGTTCCTGCATCAAAGTTTGGGTAAAAGATGCTATCTCCAACATTTAAACTAAAATCGTATAATAACCTTATTATTGTGTCATTAATATTGTGATTATTAATGTTGTTATGCACCCAATAAACTTTTTTATCATCAACATGAAAATAACAAGTTATATTACCTGAAATAGGGTCGCCGTACTTTTGAAAAACTAAGCCTTTAATAAGTGTGTCACCCAAAAGATTACTTTGTGGTAATAAATCTTTATGAGGATTTGAATATGTATAATAAACCCAAGTTGCACTATCCGTTGGAAAAGGAATATACTCTTGCCCTTTTATTGTGTTTGCAAATAACAAACACAAACTAATGATAATTATTTTTTTCATGATGTATGATGTTAAATTATTTATTAGCACAAATATACAAGATGTTTAATATGAAGGCAAATATTGCGTGTAATATTTTATAAATATTTGAAACAAATAATGTAAATTTCAGTATATCTGATGAATGCATTTATGATTTTATGCGAAAGAATAAAAAAATTCACTATTGTCCGATAAAAAATTATTTTCATCAAAAAGATTCTTCACTCCACTGCGTTGCGTTCAGAATGACAGGTTTTTATAAATCAATCTCAGGAAAGAGGTGGGCTTGCTGGCGGCGAAGCCGCCTGCAAGCCCACCTCTTTCCTATACCAAGTTAAACCATTGTCATTCTGAACGATAGTGAAGAATCTCATTTTTTTATCGGACAACAATAAAAAAAACTTACAATTTGAACACGACTCAAATGAATTGAATCGCAATATCTTGTGCCATTACACATAATGTTCAAATGTTTTATAATCCAAAAGAGGATTTAAATTCGATTCAGATAATCCATCAAAGCCTCTTTTTTACGTGTTGAAACTGGAGGTTTTGAGCCATCCTTCATAATCACAAAACCACCATCTCCTTTTAAATAACGAACCACATATTCCATGTTTATGAGATGTGTTTGATGAATTCTGAAAAAACCATATTCACTCATTAAGTCGTCGAATTCTTTTAGATTTTTAGAAACCAGCACATTACGCCCATCGGTAAAGAAAAACCGAGTGTACGCACCATCCGATTCAAGGCGAATAATTTCGTTTACACGAACTACATAAATGCTATCGTTGGTTTTTAAAACAATTTTTTTAAGTTCCTTTTGTTCCGATTTGTAATTCGAAAGCAAGGCTTCAATTTTCAAATCCCCACTTTCCTTGTTAAGTTGTTGAACCGCACGTTGAATGGCTTCGGTTATGTCGGTGTCGTCGAAAGGTTTTAATACGTAGTCGATAGCACTGAATTTAAAGGCTTTTATGGCAAAATGTTCAAACGCAGTGATGAAAATAATTTTAAAATCAATTGGAAACAAGCGTTCAATTAAATCAAATCCGGTTCCATCCTTAAGGTGAATATCGAGCAATACAATTTGTGGATGACCATGACGAATGATATTGATGCCCTCAACAACACTTTCGGCAGTTCCAATAATGTCAAAATCTGGAAAATGATTGTTGACAATATTTTGCAACCTTTGCGAGGTGTGCTGTTCATCTTCGATTATGGCAATTTTCATTTTGAAATATTTGATACAAAAATACAAAAAACAAATATTGGTTTTTTTCAATTCAAGGATTTATCAAAAAATACATTTTATTTACAAATCACTGGAATTTCAAAATGCACTTCGGTTCCCGAATTTGAGGGATTTGCATGAGAACAATCAGTAATCCTGATTTGTGGATTGTTTTTATTTATTTTTGATAGAAGTTGCAATCGTTCACTAGTAATTTGTAAAGCCATCGATTGATGTTCGTGATTTTCCTTTAACAGTTTGCTTTTTTCAATTCCAATACCATTGTCGGTTATGCTTACTGTCAAATGCTCATCCTTCATGCTTAAGTGGACTTTAATCCACCCGTTTTTTGTATTCCGAATTCCATGTTCAATGGCGTTTTCAACAAAAGGTTGCAGTAGCATTGGTGGCACATTTATTAAATCGGTTTCCAAATCTTTATCCACCATAAGTTCCAGTTGAAATGAGTTTGAAAAACGCAATCGTTGAAATTCAACATAATCTGTCAGAACTTCGAGCTCATCGCTTAGTGGTATTGACTCTTTAGTTGAATAATCTAAAATTCGTCGCATTAATCGGGCGAATTGAGTTATATACTTGCTTCCCAGTTCTTTGTCGTTGTTTTGAATAAACGCTTGTATGGACGATAAGGCATTGAATATAAAATGCGGATTCATTTGTGCCCTAAAAAGTTTTTGTTCTACTAGTAATTGCCGATGAAGTAAACGCAAGCGATGTTGGCGTACAAAAAATAAAATGGTTGAAATAATCAGAATGAATCCGATGAGTAATGTAATTAAAATCCAAACATTTCGATTTAAACGTTGATCTTTGAGAGCATTTTCTTTTTCTGAAATAGTAAGCTGCTTTTGTTTAACTTCATTATCGAACCTTGCCTGCATTTCGTGAATGGCTTTTTGGTTCGTTTCGTTCAAAACAGAATCGCGAAATTGAATGTATTTTTTCTGACTTTCCAACGCTTCTTTATACTGATTGTTCCGCTCACAAGCTAAAGCATGGGTTTGATATGATTCTGAGAGTTTAGTGTAAGAGCCAACTTCTGTGAATATATCAATGCTTTTTAAGGATAACAAAATGGCTTTTGCCGAATTTTTTCGTTTGAGCTCAAGTTGTGCTAAATTTAAAGTGGTTGAAGCCACACCATAAGTATCGTTTAGTAACTGTCGAATCAAAAGAGCTTCGGATAAAAAACGATCTGCTGAATCAATTTTCTCCTGTTTAAGATAGATAAGTCCAATATTGTTCAGTAATGTTCCTTTTTGTAATTGATTGTTGGTTTTATCATAAATTTCAAATGCTTCGGAATAGTAAAAAAGTGCTTTATTGAAATCACTTTTTAATGATTCATATAACACACCAATATTATTTAAAGTGGAAGCCATTCCAGAGCTGTCGTTCTGTTCTTTTTTATGCGAAAAAGCTTTTTGAAAATATTGGAGAGCCTGATGGAATTGATTCATCTCCTGATATACAATTCCAATGTTATTTTCGACAAAAGCTATGCTTTTTTTATCTTTTATTTGTTCGTATGTTTTTAATGCTTTTTGATAAAAAAGAAGTGCTTTGGAAAAGTCACCACTCATTTCGAAAATAACACCCAAATTACCGTATTGTGCAGCAACTCCAGTATCGTTTTTCAAGGATTGATAAAGGAAAAGAGCTTCTACGTGTATCTGTTTAGCTTCGCTGAATTTACCCATTCGAATGTTGGTTCGGCCTAGTAAATTTAGAGCATCTGCTCGAGTTCGCTCATCTTTGTTTTTTTTTGCTTCTTCTATTAGTTTATTAGAAAATAGTAAAGCTTTTTCTAACGATACCTTTGAATAAAAGGCTATTAAGATTTTTAGGTTTTCAGTTTTTTGTGGATATGTTTCCTTCGATAAATTTTTTTCTAAGGTTTGAGCTTCAAGTTCGCTAGTAATTTGCGAATAAATGTTGTTTGAATAAAAGAATATATAAAATGTAAATATTAGAATAAATGTGTAGCTATGTTTAATAAAAGGCTTCATCGTGTTTTTCAAATTAATTATATATCAAAAGTAGTCAAATTTTTGATAAAAAATTTGACTACTTTTATTCGTATTGATTAAAATAGTGTTAAATACAACAATTTGAAAATATTTACTTATTTTCCTTTTGGTTGTATCTGCTAATTGGGAAGCTTAATATAAATTGTTGTTTAACTTTAATATTGTTAATTGTTGCCGGAATCCAAGAGGGCATCGTTTGAACCACTCTAATTAATTCATCTTCTAAGCCATAACCAAGGTTTGATAATTTTTGATAATTTTTTAGTTTTCCATCAAAATTCACATCAAAACTTATTTGTACAGTGCCATTTATGGCGTTTTTATGTGCTTCTTCGGGATAATTTAAATGTGCCCAAATATACGTCATCATCGAATCGTTGCCTCCTGGAAACATGGCATCTCCTTGCGAAGTGTTAAAATTTACGTCAAATTGGTTTTGTTTAACCTGCTTGTCGTTTTGCCCATTAAGTACTATAATTAGAATTGAAAAAATTATAGTGAAAAAATTTTTTTTCATTTTAGTTATATATTTTTTACAAAGATACACGCTAAAATTAGAATTATCTTGAATATGGTAGTTTTTTAACGTTTCGCAAAGAGTTTTTAATAAAAATGCGTACTAAGGATTATTTTAAATTTAATTTTTAAAGATTCATGGTTGATATTTACAAAACTTTAATAAGTGAAATTTTAAATTTTGATATGATGATTCGCAAAATTAACGTTTCGTTATTAACATAATTAATTTCTATAATACAGTAAATCAAATATATATATATATTGATAAAAATTTTAAGATTTTTTTTATTTGTTAATTCATATTTTTTTCTTACTTTTACAAAATAAAGTGTTAAAATAATTGAATTTTAAGTTTTATACCTGATTATAGTTAGATAATAATTAAAAACATTAAATTTAATAAACAATAACAATCCTAAAAAACAAATTTTTTTTTAAATTGTTAATATTAAAAATTACTTCTGAAAAATATAAACTTATCATATCATGAAAAACGAAAAAACAAAAATTTTATTGGTCGAAGACAATCAAAACCTTCGTTTGGTTTTAAAAGATTATCTCGAAATGTTAAACTACGACGTTACTGCTTGCAGTGATGGCGAAGAAGGGGCAAAAGTATTTGGTAAAGATAAATTTGACATGTGCATTTTAGATATTATGATGCCAGTAAAAGATGGTTTTACATTAGCTCAAGAAATTAGAAACATTGATTCGAATGTTCCAATTATTTTCTTAACTGCTCGTACATTAAAAGAAGACAAAATTAAAGGGTTTAAAATTGGTGCCGATGATTATATCACAAAACCATTTTCTACCGAAGAATTAAGTCTTCGTATAGAAGCAATTTTACGTCGTACTCAATCGGTTAAAATTTCATCTATTCTTGGTAAACAAGAATCATTTACCCTTGGAATCTTTTCATTTGATTACAATGCATTATTATTAAAATCTCCATCAATTAGCCGTAATTTAACCCGTAAAGAAGCTGATTTACTACGTTTGTTATGTATGCACAAAAATACGTTAATCCCACGCGAAATTATTTTGAAATCGGTATGGGGCGAAGATGATTATTTCATTGGTCGTAGTATGGATGTATTTATTACCAAATTGAGAAAATATTTGAAAGAAGATCCAAACGTAGCTATTAAAAATGTTCACGGTTCAGGTTTCAAACTCGAAGTTATCGAACTTGACGAAGAACCCGGTGTAGAAGATTAGTCTTCATAATCTTTTTAAAAAAGACTTATCCACAAAAGGGTAAGTCTTTTTTTATCCTTGGTTTGATTAAACTGCCCTTTCAGGGCGGATTTTTGTTGGTTGTACATTAGCACGAGGCTCCGCCTCGTGTTGAATTAAGGCAGTCTTTCAGACTGCTTAATTTGCTAGATAGTCGTCGTCCGACTATGCTACAAATTACAATAGTCGGGCGACGACTATAACGGATGCGTTGTCCGAAGTCTTAAACTTCGAACAATAGCGGATACTCATAAATTAATACAAATTCCAGTTTTTAAAGAGTAGTTTCCTCTATCCCAGATGTGAAAAAACAGGTGTGGATTGTTAATGGATTCATTTCTGATTTTTTTATTGAAGTCAAATCCTAATTCAAGAAAAAATCTATCTGTAAGTTTGTAAAAACCCAAAATTCCAATATTTGTATAAATTGGCTTATTAATCTCAAATAGTCCAAAGTCATTATCTTGACGTCCGTCAGAATGCGTTGTGGTGATGGATTTGTCGATAATGTTACCAAACACGAACCCAAACGGGATGTAGCACCCGAATTTTTCCCTGTTAATGATCTTATATTTTGCAATTATTGGAATGTAAAGGTAAGTAAATGATAATTGACTTACTTTACATAGGGTCTGCTGAAAAAGTCATGAATAGGTTTAGTTTTAGCTTATGAAACGAAGATGTATAATAATACTTCGAGTTGAAATAAGCGACAAAATAAGCCTGTTCAGGGCTAGCTAAAATTTATTATTTGAAGATTAAAGTATTTTTTGATTGAAAAATGCTTAATGACGATTTTGTATATGTAAAAGTATAAGAATTAGTGCAAGGATTTTTTAAATAATTATTAGCATTGCTTGCATTTACGAGAGCTTAATTCGCTATAAACTCATAGCACAAGCTGATTTTAGCGTTTTTCAGCAGACCCTACTTAGTATATTGTTATTATAAAATTGCTCTTTTACTTTACTTGATTGGATTGTTACCCCTACTGAAAATTGGAATTTTTCGGTAGAGTAGTTTAATTGAATGCCAGCTCCGTAACTCATCTACTCATCAGATGACTTCAAGCCATCAGATGAGTAATAATAGTAATTTCCAACCAAGCCGTGTAAACCAATTGAATATTTTGTTGTTTGACCAAATAAAAGCAACGAATAACTCAAAAATAAGATAATAGTTAATGTTTTTTTTATACAATTATCTTTTTCGGTTTTCCACCATGATAAACTATTTGATATCTCCTAAATAAACACATAAACCTGTTTTTAAAGCGTAATTTATGTAATCTTCCCTTAATCTAAAATGATCAGGATTATCTTTGAATTCGCGTCTTAATCTAAAATTAATATCAAAACCTATTTCAAGGAATATTCTTTTAGATAATTTGAATAATGAGGAGATACCGGTATTTGTATAAATTGGCATTTGGCTGTCAAAATAACCTAATGGTCCAAATCCTTCCGTTTGCGTATTCTGATAAATAGTGGTACATTCTTTTTGTAAAATTCGCCCAAAAGAAAAGCCAAAAGGAATATAACAAAGAACATTTTTTGTATCAATAATTTTGAATTTTACATTTATGGGAACATATAGGTGAGAAAAGAAAAATCTACGTTCTCTATCAATTTCATCGTTAATATTATATTTTAATTCTTTTAGTTTTTGTGATTGATTAATAGCTCCTACAGAAATTTGAAACCACTTATAAGAGAAGTTTGCTTGAAAACCTCCTCCATAGCTTAGTTGAGGATAAACAAATGGACTCCCATGGCTTTTGTAAGAATGATGAGCTGATAATCCAAATAAACTAATTGAATATTTTGAAGGTTGACTAAACAAAAGCAACGAATAACTCAAAAATAAGATACAAGTAAATATTTTTTTCATTTTTAGAGATTAGAAATTATTGTTTTTTCAGGTTAATAATTTCTCCATTTTCTCCCATTAATACCAAAATTGAATCATTCATATCATACGTTTCGGTTTTGATTAAAACCACCAACATATCCTCTGCAAACTTCGAATCGCAACATTTATAAGTTTGAGCACCGTCTTTAAAAGAAATTTTATTATTACTACTAAACTTAACTTTTCCAAAGCTAGAGTTCACATCTAAAGATAAATGAAATGATTTTTTATCATGAAAAGTTAAAGTGTATTTTTTATCTAAAGAAGGATATTGAATAGCCGAATCAGCATGAACCTTTATGCTTTCAACTTGCCATTTATTATCAATAATCATTTGCTTTTCTTTTGAACAGCCAATTACAAAAATCAACAAACTAAATAAGATGAATGTGCCCGTTTTTTTAAATACATTGCGTGTATTATTTGAATTCTTTTGAGCATAGCATCTTGATAATCCACTAACAGTTTCTGTTTTTGATAAAAATGATTTCATAGTTGTTTTAATTTAATGAAAAAACATGTGATTTAGAATTGAAGCTTACATTAAGAATTGCATTTTATTTGAAATATTTAGGATAATGATGAATTATTTGTATAAAGTTTAATTTATTCTCAACCAAAAAGAACCACCATGCTTTTCTACATTTTTCATGTTTTCATTGTCCCACATTGGTGAAATGTGTTTAGCTAATTCTTTGTCTTCCGAAATAAAATAGTTCGGTAATAGTGTCTCGAATTTTGTTGGATTAGCAAGTAAATACATGGCTAGCCCATATTGTTCGGTATAAAATCTGTCGCACATTACTTGTGGATAATCGTAGGGCAAATAAATGTCGTGGATGTGAACAATAACCCCTTTTTTTAATCTAGGTAAAATTTCAAGGTAAAAAACCATGGAGTCCGAATTTGGTAAAATACGGTGTGAATTATCAACAAAAAGGATGTCATTTTCATTTAATTGTTCTAAAATATCAAAATCAATGTTTTCAAAAGGTTCTCGAATTATTTTATTTGCCAAACTATCCATTTCGGCACGAGGCATTGGGTCAATTGAGATGATTTCGGTATTCAATTTCTGTTCAATTTTTGCTTTGTAAGCAACTTTTGTTGAGTTGCCAGAGCCAATTTCAATATATTTTTTGGGTTTAAATTCGGATAACATAGTATATATTCCAACCACATCTAAACCAGGCAAAAACCCATTGTTCCAAGTTGGCTTTGTTGAATCGGTCTCGATTTTTGTATCATTAATTAACCATATTGTTTCTTTATACGAAAGTGCTTTGTCAAGGAATAATTTATAATTATTCCTATTTGAATTTATAATTTCAAACAACATTGGATGTGCAGGTTTTCCGTGTCCGTATCGTGGTATAAAATCAATTTTATATTCAGAAAACAAATTTTGGAACTTTGGATTTAGAAAACGGTAAATTTCTTTAAGTTTTTTCATAAATTACTTATAAT
>CAZFPO010000012.1:0-50530 GCA_964521105.1 uncultured Lentimicrobiaceae bacterium
ATATATTTCTTTTGTTCCCGATTTTCGTTAATTTTCATTGCTCATGTTTTTATAATAACACAATTTAGGTTTATTGCTTACATGTTTATTGTTTTTATCAAAAAATCCACCACTCTACAAAATTATTGTTAGTCGCATGTTGCTTATTTTTAACTAAATACAAACCTCATGTGAAAATTTCAGTATTTTACAACTGTGTTATTGGAAATATAATCCTTTTAAACTAGCCAGTTTTATCAATCTTACCTCAACCTCATAACAATCTAAAAAATAGTTCTTGCATCTTCCGTCTCGCCTACTTCTCGGACTTCGAGCGGAGTCGAGAAGCTCCCGTCTCAATGATCGACGTCCGAATTCAAGTTTTTCAATCTCAAAAAAAACATTCATACCCTTTTTGTGTGATTTCGCCATTTATTCGTATCATTAATGTGTAATTTCTCACATTTTTGGCACGAAACAAAAATAAGTATGATTTTTTTCCTTCACAGATTAATTCCATAAATGATATTTTATCCTAAAACCTCATTGGAATTTTGTTTTTTCTTTTTTGCTGAAATATCAGCATAAAAAAAACAGCCCTAAAGCTGTTTTTAAGAAATTATAATGGTTCTTTAGTTTTTCTCAAAATTCAAATAATCAACCGAACCATCTCCTCCACTAATATGCTTGAGTTTAATGATGGAGGATGTTTTTTCCAAAATCTCCCAATCTTCATTTAGTTCGTCTAATGGCGATGTTGACCCAAAATTTAGAATTAATTTCGATTTACTATCATCATTTCCTGAACTCCAAGAGCCACTATAGCTTTGTGAATTTTTTGTTGCAGAAATTGTGTTATTGCTATTAAAAACGAAGGAATAACCGCTGTAATTGGAAGTTTTTGTGGTGCCATCTTCTTGAAACAACGTGATTTTCCAATTTCCCTCTTTAATAATATCAGCAACGTTAGAATTATCATCTTTTTTGCATGAGCTAAACAAAACAAAGCTTACGAGAATAAAACTTATGGTTAGTATTTTTTTCATAATCATTTTTTTTTAGAATTTAAATTGTAATCCTTCAGCATAGAGTTCTTCTACTTTCTTCCAGTCGAGAACGTTCCAAAAAGTAGACACGTAATCTGGTCGTTTATTTTGAAATTTCAAATAGTAAGCATGTTCCCAAACATCTAAACCGATTATTGGAAAACCTTGTTTATCGGCAACATCCATAAAAGGATTGTCTTGATTTGGAGTAGAGCTGACAAACAATTTGCCATTTTTATCTACCGAAATCCAAGCCCAACCGCTTCCAAAGCGAGTTTTTGCAGCCGTTTCAAATTGAGTTTTAAACACATCAAACGATCCAAAATCACGGTTGATTGCTTCAGCTAATTTTCCAGAAGGTGAATTTTGAGGTTTCGGCGACATGATGTTCCAAAACAAGTGATGGTTAAAATATCCACCGCCATTATTTCGTATTACCATTGGCATAGAACTAATGTTTTTCATTAAGTCATACAGCGACATTTCTGCTGCATTTTTATTATCTTTAATGGCAAGCATCAGATTGTCGTAATACGCTTTATGATGTTTTGAATAATGAATTTCCATGGTCATTTTGTCTATATGAGGCTCTAAAGCGTCATAAGCATAAGGTAATTCATAAAATTGTAAATTTTGAACTTTATTAGATAGAATATTCATAGTTGTAATTTTTTGTTGGTTATTAATTTGTGAAAATGCTTTTTGATTGTTTAAAAGAGTAAAAAAAAGTAATAAAATCACTACCGAAGTTAAACGCAACAACTGCTTTAAAATCAGTAAGTTTATAATTTGAATTTGAATATTTTTTGTTTTCATAATTTTGTATTTTATATCACACTAACGAAAATAATTTAGAAAAGTTCTTAATAACATCATTGAATCTATTTATACCATTATAGATAACCTCTAAACTAACAAAAAATTAAAAGAAGCAAAAAACTCTTAATTATTGATTTTGTGTTTTTTAAGGGGTATTAATTTAAAAAAAAAAGGAAATAATTTGGAGGTACAGCAAAAATAAGTAACTTCGTCTCGAATAAATAGCAAAAAATAAAACAAAATATATAATAAAAAAAACAGAAATGGCAGCAAAAGGAAGTATTGTAGTTGATATTGAGCATTGTAAAGGCTGTGGTGTATGTGTGCCAGTATGCCCTCAAAATGTAATAGCTCTATCAAAAAAAGTAAATGGCAAAGGGTATAACTATTTGGAAATGACAACTGAAGACTGTACTGGATGTACAAACTGTGCAGTTGTATGTCCCGATGGAGTTATAACCGTTTACAGAAAAAAATCGTAAATAAAAACAAAAAAATATTCCAAAAAATGAAAGAACTCAGGTTAATGAAAGGGAATGAGGCGGTTGCAGAAGCGGCAATACGCTATGGAGTAGACGGATATTTTGGCTACCCAATAACCCCTCAGTCCGAAATTCTCGAGCACTTAATGGTAGAAAAGCCATGGGAAAAAACAGGTATGGTTGTATTACAAGCCGAAAGTGAGGTTGCCTCCATAAACATGGTTTATGGTGGTGCAGCATGCGGGAAAAAAGTACTAACCACCTCATCAAGTCCAGGTATTAGTTTAATGCAAGAAGGCTTATCCTATATTGCAGGTGCCGAGTTACCATGTATAGTAGTAAATGTTGTTCGTGCTGGTCCCGGTTTAGGTACAATTCAACCTTCGCAATGCGATTATTTCCAAACGGTAAAAGGTGGTGGACACGGCGATTATAAATTAATCACATTGGCACCATCGTCGGTACAAGAAATGTATGATTTTGTAGGGTTAGCTTTCGACTTAGCATTCAAATATCGCAATCCAGCCATGATATTATCCGATGGTTTAATTGGACAGGTAATGGAAAAAGTTTATCTTGATGACTACAAACCACGCTGGACTGATGAATATATAGCAAAAGAATTACCATGGGCAACTAATGGACGTGCAGGAACACGTGAACACAATATTATCACTTCACTTGAACTTGATTCGCTCAAACAAGAGAAAGTAAATGAGCGTATTCAAGCAAAATATAAAATTTGTGAAGAGAATGAAGCAAAATATGAATTAATTAATTGCGAAAATGCTGATTATTACTTTATCGCTTATGGTTCATCAGCACGTATTTGTCAAAAAGCCATTGAATTAGCAACAGAGGAAGGAATAAAAGTTGGTTTAATTCGCCCTATTACACTTTGGCCCTTCCCAAAACAAATAATTAAAGAATTAGGTCAAAAATCAAAAGGAATATTATCGGTTGAAATGAGTGCTGGACAAATGATTGAAGACATAAAATTAGCAACAGAATGTAGAGTAAAAGTTGAACATTTCGGACGTTTTGGTGGTGTAATTCACTCCCCATCTGAAGTGGTAAACGCATTAAAAACTAAAATTATTGGAGGATAAACCATGGCTGATATGAAATTTGAAGACATCGTAAAACCTGAAAACTTGGTTTATAAAAAAACCGAAGTGTTAAATAACGCAGTAATGCATTATTGCCCCGGTTGTGGTCATGGAACAGTTCACCGAATTATTGCTGAAGTAATAGAAGAAATGGGCATTCAAGGAAATTGTGTTGCTATAGCTCCAGTAGGTTGTTCAGTAATTGCATATAATTATTTTAATGTTGATTTTCAACAAGCTGCACACGGACGTGCACCAGCACTAGCAACTGCTGTAAAAAGATTAATGCCCGACCGTTTTGTGTTTTCGTACCAAGGGGATGGTGATTTAGCAGCTATTGGTACTGCAGAAACAATTCATGCTTGCAATCGTGGAGAAAATATTACAATGATCTTTATCAATAATGGAATTTATGGAATGACTGGTGGACAAATGGCGCCTACCACATTGCCAAACATGAAATCAGCCACTTCTCCGTTTGGACGAGATGTTGAAATGATGGGCAATCCATTAAAGATGACCGAATTAGTTGCACAACTTCCGGGCACATGTTACGTAACACGTCAAGCTGTTCATACTCCTGCAAATGTTCGTAAAACAAAAAAAGCTATTCGTAAAGCATTCGAGTTACAAGAGAAAAAAATGGGAACCTCTTTTGTTGAAGTAGTTTCTAATTGTAATTCTGGGTGGAAAATGACTCCAGTTAATGCTAATAAATGGATGGAAGAAAATATGTTTCCTTTTTACCCACTTGGAGACATTAAAGTACCATCCGGAGAATAATTTTAGTTCGTAAATATAAAATTTGAAAATCATGACAGAAGAAATAATTATTGCAGGTTTTGGTGGACAAGGTGTTCTTTCGATGGGAAAAATACTAGCCTACTCAGGAGTTATGCAAGATAAAGAAGTAAGTTGGATGCCATCATACGGTCCCGAAATGAGAGGTGGAACATCTAACGTTACCGTTATTATAAGCGATAACCGAATTAGCTCACCAACCTTAAACGAATATGATACAGCTATTATATTGAATCAACAATCAATGGACAAATTTGAAAAGTCAGTAAAAAAAGGAGGTCTTTTGATTTACGATCCAAACGGAATTACTCGTCATCCTGAAAGAAAAGACATCAATATTTATCAAATTGAAGCTGCTGACAAAGCATCAAAAATTGGTATTTTAAAATTATTCAACATGATTGTTTTAGGTGGATTTTTACAAATTAAACCAATTGTTGGGAAAGAATTCATCGAAAAAGGTTTACAAAAATCACTTCCTAAACGTCATCATGGCTTAATACCCGAAAATATCAAAGCGGTTGAAATTGGTAAAGAAATAGTTAAACCATATCACTTATTATAATTTTAATTACCATTTCAAATAAAAAAACCAACACGAATGTGTTGGTTTTTTTATGTTTTAAATCATCCCAATAACAACTTATTCATTCACTGTCACAACACTGTCCGTCAGTATTTCGGCATTTAAACTATCCGCTTTAAATTTAAAATTCATAAGCAAAGGGTTATGATCTGACGAAGTAAAATCGTTAACTAAAACTCTCAAGGATAAACTTTCAATATTGGGTGAAATCACAAATGCGTCAATAATGGTAGTTTTCGTTTTTCCTTTTTCAAAAGGCATATCCACAAAGCGTTGTGTTGGTTCAGCATTTGGAAATACCCATGTCCAATCTGATGAAAACATAGTGTTGGGTATCGGTTGGTCTATGGCAACCATATTCCATGTTTTATCATATTTATTTTGATTAAAACCTGGAGGATTTTGGTTCCAATCGCCACCAATTACAACATAGTTCCCTTTTTCGTATTCTTTGGCTGCGTATGTTTTAATCGTTTGTAATTCAATTGGCTTTAATTTATTTTCACTGTCAAATGCTGAATTGTGAATATTAATAATAACTAAATCCTTTTCTCCAATTTTAAAATGCGATGCAATAAAACATCTATCTAACATAAAAATTCGTTTCCACCAAGAAAAATTAACATCAAAAGCATTACGAGTAGCTTTATATGGTTTTCTATTAGAAAATGTAACCATTCCTGACACTACTTTACCCATGGGTTTAAGAATTGGAACAGGTACAAAACTTACGTCATATGTTTTAGCAAAGCTATGATAATGGTTGTCTAATAGTGTTGAAAAAAGGTCTAATTCGTCTTGTTTAAAAGAGCGTTTAGCATCTCTATCAACCTCTTGTAATAAAATAAAATCAACATATTTATTCTGTTCAAGCACTTTGTACACATTATTTAAGTTTTTTTGATAATTTTCGGTAGTTGGCATAGTATTTTTTCCACCATCATAGAAAAAATCATCATCCTTTCCTAATCCACAATAACCAATATTCCAAATTAATATCGAAAATTCATCTTGGTTATCAACTATTTCAGGCAGATTAGAAGATTTCGAAATTTCTAATTCCTCCTGTAGTTGTGGTTTATAATCGGTAAAGTATGCTATTGAAAAAATGGTAATAAAATAAATTAATATCAAAGCAACCAAACCAATAATTACATATAATATCATTTTTAGATGTTTTGTTTTCATTTTTCGATTATTTATTTATTTTTTACAAAATTATAAAAATAAAATGAAATAATTATATAATATAAAAAGTGAAAATCAAAAAAAATCTTAATACTTAATGTAACACAAATATATTAAATTACTTATTTAATTGATTTTCTGTTATTTAAGCTGTTTTTAAGTGTTAACAAAAAAAGATAGCTTAAGGGGAAATTCAAACCGAAAATATTTTTCGATATTATTTATTAATTTTGCCGAAACTTTTAAAAACAAATCATGCCAATAGTAGGTTCAATTATAAAAAGAGGTATCGCTTTAAGGAGCAATTTTCCGAATGAAATATTAAAAAGAAGAGTACGAAAAAGGAAACCCGGCAAAATTCAAGAAAAAGAATTAAAAAAACTTTTAAAAAGAGCTTCTGATACAGCCTTTGGAGAAAGGTTTGAATTTGAAAAAATTATCGATAGTAAAAACCTAATACAAGATTTTAAAAATTCGGTTCCAATTTATGATTATAATTTGATTTATCAAGATTGGTGGTATCGCTCACTAAATGGCGAAAGCTATGTTTGTTGGCCTGGAAAAGTAAAATATTTTGCCTTAAGTTCGGGCACATCTGAAGCATCGAGTAAATATATTCCAGTTACTAAAGATATGATTTCGGCAATTAAGCGTGTTAGTGTACGTCAATTGCTTTCGTTAGCAAATTATAATTTCCCTCCCGAATTTTTTGAAAAACCAACGCTAATGTTAGGAGGAAGTACTCATTTGCAATATAATGGGACATACTTTGCGGGCGATTTGTCGGGTATAACTACAGGAAATTTACCATTTTGGTTTCAACATTTTTATAAACCTGGTATTAGAATTTCGCGTGAACGAGATTGGCAAACTAAACTTGAAGAAATAATTAAAAATGCACCTAAATGGGATATTGGTGTTATAATTGGCGTGCCTGCTTGGTTCCAAATTCTTTTAGAAAAAATCATTGAACGTTATAACCTTAACAACATTCATGATTTATGGCCAAATTTATCAATTTTTGTTCATGGTGGAGTGGCATTTACCCCCTATAAAGCAAGTTTTGAAAAATTAATAGGGAAGCCTTTGACATATATGGAAACATATTTGGCTTCTGAAGGTTTTTTAGCGTACCAAAGCAGACCTAATTCAAACTCGATGGAGTTGGTAATCGACAACAATATTTTTTATGAATTTGTACCTTTTAACAGCGATAATTTTGATGAGGACTATAACATTAAACGAACTGCAACAACACTAACCATCGACCAAGTATTGGAAGGCGAAGAATATGCTTTACTTATTTCTACCTGCTCGGGAGCTTGGAGATATTTGATTGGCGATACTATAAAATTTACATCAAAGGCATTTAATGAAATTGTTATTACTGGAAGAACCAAGCAATTTTTAAATTTATGTGGCGAGCACATGAGTGTTGAAAACATGACCCAAGCAATAAAGATGTTTGAAGATGAAATGAAAATTAGTGTTCGCGAGTTTACCGTAATTGGTTATAAACGCCCTGGTGGGTCAATGTTTGGACATAAATGGTACATTGGAACCGATTTGGATATTGACAATAAAATAGTTGCTGAAAAAATTGATGGGTATTTAAAAGTATTGAATGATGACTATCGAGTTGAACGTTTAGAAGCCGTTAAAGAAGTTTCGGCGGAAGTTCTTCCACTTAATGTTTTTTACGACTGGCTGAAGAAACATGGCAAAGAAGGTGGTCAAGTGAAGTTTCCAAGAGTTTTAAAAGGGGAAAAAAGCACCGATTGGCAAGAATTTGTATCACAATTTTTAAAACAGTAATTATTTATGCTTAATGCAATTATTGAAGGCGTAATTTTAGGTTTTACCCTAGCATTTTTGGTAGGACCAGCTTTCTTTTCCTTAATTCAAACAAGTATAAGTAGAGGCATGTCTGCGGGTGTTCAATTCGCTTTTGGAATCGCTTTAAGCGATATTACTCTAATATCACTAACCTCTATTGGTGTAACACAAATTGTAAATAGTCCAACTTTTCAATTATTTTTTGGTTTAATTGGTAGCATCGTCCTTGTTTCGTTTGGTGTATATACCTATTTAAAAAAAGTTATAATTCAACATGCCAAAGACATAAACATTCACGTAAAAAACTCACATCCTGCTATTTATATTTTAAAAGGATTTGTCTTGAACTTTGCAAACCCATTTGTGTGGATTTTTTGGCTCACAATTGCAGTTACTCTAAATGCTAGAGCCGAATCAATGAACAATTATATAATCTTCTTTATTGGAACCATTGTTACGGTTTTCTCAACCGACATTTTAAAATGTTTTATTGCCGGCAAAATAAAATTTTTTTTATCGAATAAAACGATGTTTATTATCAATCGAATTGTTGGAATTATATTGATAATTTTTGGATTTGTTTTGTTGATTCGTGTAATTTTAAATAACTATCCTCTAATGTAAATTAGTTAATTTGTATTTTCCTATTACACTATAGTTGGGATTTTCTATGCTTAATTTACTTTCAAAAAGATAGAGCTCGCTTACTTTCACTTTTTGAATAAAACTTGTTTGATATTTTTCGATACACTTCCAAAACCACTTTTTATCGCAAGTTTTTGCAATTCTAGCAAGGGTAATATGTGGAACAAAGTTTCCGGCATCAGGATAATATCCAATTGGATTTAGTTCGTCCATTATCGTTTGATGGATTTGTTTGAGTAAATTTTCATTCTCTACTCCAAACCAAATTATTTTTGGCTGATAAGTACTGCCAAAAGCTCCAATTTTATTTATTGAAAACTCAAAAGGGGATAATTTTTGCGATGCTTTTATTAGTTGATTGTTAATTTTTTCTGTTCTGTAATTTGATTTTTCTCCAAAGAATTTTAACGTTAAGTGAGCATTTAAAGGCTCTGCCCACAAAATCTTATCCTGCCTCAACAAATGCCTTAAGTCATTTATTACAGCAATATACTGTTCGGTGGGTTCAATTTTACAAGCTAAAAAAAGTTTCATTTTTTTGGTAAATATAATTTAAAAATTGTTTTTAAAACTATTTTTTTATATTTTTGCTTTCACAGAGGGGCATTAGCTCAGTTGGCTAGAGTGTTTGACTGGCAGTCAAAAGGTCATCGGTTCGATTCCGTTATGCTCCACTTGATAATCAAAGAGTTACAGTAAAATATTGTAACTCTCTTTTTTTATTTGCATACAATTTGCACAAAAAACGGTTTAAATTGAATAAAACAATCTCCAATTACTAAATTGACAATATGGGATATTAACAACTTTTTCATCAAAACAAAGACATTCATATTATTTTATTTCATACATACTATTATGAGTTAGTTGTCTTGATTTTTAACAAGTTCCACAGGCTAATACTTCACCACCAATAGAAACAAATAATTTCAATGGTTCATCAACATTGTATTTTTCGTCTACTAACCTTTCACATTCAACGGCTTCACCCATAAGAAAAACCCTCACTTCGTGACTCGTTTTTTTGGAAGTATTTGCAAATCTAAATGCATACCAAGCCTTTTCGAAATCCTTTTTTTCAATAATAATCCCAATTTTCATTTTGTTTTTTCTAAAAAACAACAATCCGCTGAATAACTCTAAAAATTATCTCAACGGATTGATTTTTTGGGGTAATTAATCTTTTTAATAGTTATCTTCCCTTACTTGCATGTACGCCTTTGAATGTAAGCAAGCAGGACAGTTTTCGAGGGCTTTTACCGATTCATAAACGTAACCACAATTTAAACATTTCCACCAAACTTTGCCTTCTTTCATAAAAACCTTATCTTCCGAAATATTTTGCAAAAGTTTTAAGTATCTACGTTCGTGTTCCGCTTCAACTTTTGCAATCATTTTATAAGCCGTAGCTATTTCGGGAAAACCTTCTTCTTTGGCAACTTCTGCAAAATGAGGGTATAAATCTGTCCACTCCTCATTTTCGCCTTCGGCAGCTGCTTTTAGGTTTTCGGATGTGTTACCAATAATTCCTGCAGGGAAAGTAGCAGTAATTTCAAGCATACCACCTTCTAAAAATTTAAAGAAACGTTTTGCATGTTCTTTTTCTTGACTAGCAGTTTCCATGAAAATAGCGGCTATTTGTTCGTACCCTTCCTTTTTAGCCACACTTGCAAAAAATTCATAACGATTTCGAGCTTGAGACTCTCCTGCAAATGATTTTAGTAAATTTTGTTCGGTTTTTGTACCTTTAATTGATTTATTCATAACATGTATTTTTGATTAATTTTCAATAAAATCTTCTTTTTCACAACCGCAAATTGGGCAAGTCCAGTCGTCGGGTAAATCAACAAATTTTTGACTTTCTGTTGAATCATCATACACAAATCCACAAGTAACGCATTTATGGGTTTTCAATTTAGTCTTTTTAGGATTACTTACTAATTTAGAACTATTAATATATGTTGGAGCATTTTTAGGAGATAAACCCTTTTTTATTTGTCGATAATACAAATAGGTCATTGGGTCATTTTTTTCATCAATCATTTCAGCGTTTAATAATTTTCCAATAAACATAAAATGAGTATCAAAATCGATGGTTTGAATTACTTCAAATTCTAGAGCAGCAATGCAACCATTTAAAACAAATGGCACCCCTGTTTCCCCAAATTTAATATCTAATCCTTCCATTTTTTTTATTTCTCGTCCACTTTTATATCCAAAGGTGCTAATAATTTCGGAAGGTGCATTTTGTGAAAGAACTGAAACCGCAAATGTTTCAAAATGATTAATTAGCTCGGCTGTATAATTATTTTTATGACAGCAAACCGCAAATCGTGGAGGCTCGGCTGTAATTTGAAAAACAGTGTTTGCAATATAGCCATTTGCTTTGCTTTTTACACCAGCACTTACAATGTATAATCCATACGAAACTTTAAATAATGCTTCAAAATTTATCATCTTTTTTTTGATATTAAAATTAGGTATTATTTTAATATCATAAAAAAAAACAAAGATTTTTTAACAATTAAAAGAATTAAAATGAATTAAAAGACTATTGTCTATTATAATTCTTTATTTAATTCGGCTTTAGCACGAGTTCGAAGATTCACACTTTCATCTTCATCAACTAATGGATTTTTACGATATTTAATTACCTCAAAACCATCGTGTTCCCATTCCTTAATACCTCCATTTAGGTTAGCAACACTTTTAAAACCATTTTCTAATAAATAATCAACAATTGGTTTGCTGTATAAACCAACTGAGTCGGCAACAATGTACGATTTATTTGGATTTAGTGAAGAAATATCCTTTCTAATATCGCTAATTGGTAAGTAATGAAAATTTCAGCAACATAATATTTTAAAATGCAGTTTCATACTCTTCGCTAATATGGAGCAAAGCGACACCATTTTTAATACTTATTAACGCAACTTTAGCATAAAATGTTGAATGTTTTCAAATTTAACCCCAATATTTTCAACCACGTGATGTTTTATTTTAGAACAAATGATGCCTCTCCTATTTGGTATCCATCAATATAAACTACTGCATAGTATTTACCGGGTAGCATTTCAGCCTTTTGATCTATAACATTCCAAATTAGGGTAATATTTAATGATTTCTTATCGTAATTAACCTGTTGTTTAATAGAATACTGAAGTTTTTGTCCTTCGGCATCAAACGAATAAGCGTCACCATCTCCAACAATCAAAACCTTACCATCTGGACGAGCAATTCTACAATAAATATTTTTATTACCAGGCTCTGCTACCGGGTTTTCGCTTAGCGTAAAAGAGACTTTGATTCTTTCTGTTTTTCGTGAACGATCGGTTTGTTCTTCTTTCGTTCCATTCGATTTTAAGTCGTACGCTTTTGCAGAAACTCCATACGCTTTTAATCGAGCAGCTGTATTTATTTTTTCCTTTAATGTAACTGTTTCTTGTTCAAATTGAGTGGCATTTTGCTTATATTTTGTAACGTCTTCTTTAATTTTTTTATTTTCGGTAACTAATTCTTGGTTAACTCTACTTATTGAATCGATTCTTAAAACATACTCTTGCGAAATATTACGAAGCAATTCTAATTTGCGTTTAATTTTGTTATAGTCGGCTTGACGTGCAATTAATTTTCTAATTTCTTCGGCATTTGCTTGAATCACACTGTCTTTTTCGGTTAATTTTGAAGTAACAGCACCATATTCTTGTTTAATTCGTTCATGGTTTATCACCAATGAATCTAATTCGGATTGTAGTTCGGTGGATAATAGTTCTGCTTTGTTTTTTTCAACAACAATTGTTTTAACCTGCAAAGATGAAAAAATCAATATGCCAATTAATATCAGACAAACAACGCTCAAGCTGTATGTTGCAATTTTATATCTTTTTAATTCTTTGTTGCTTTCCATTTTAGATTAAGATTAGTGAAATGTTTATTTTAACTTTGTGCAAAATTAATCAAAATTTGAAGATTAGATTATTAACAAAATGAATAAGTTTATAACAACTCTTTGTGAGGATTTTATTTCCTTGTTTTATCCAAGGGTTTGTTCAGCCTGCAATCGTGTTTTAATGAGGCACGAACGCTTGATTTGTTCCTATTGTGAAGTGGAGTTGCCAAAAACTTTTTATCATTCATTAAGAAAAAACCCGCTTGAAGAGGTGTTTTGGGGTAGAATAAAAATTGAAGCAGCAGCCGCAAGATATTTTTTCAGAAAAAAAGGCAAGATACAGCACTTGATGCACAATTTTAAATATAAAGGGAAAAAAGAAATTGGAATTATAATTGGAGAAGACTACGGAAAAGAGCTTATCACTGATCCAATATTTAAATCGATTGATGTAATTATTCCTATTCCACTGCATCCAAAAAAGAAAAAAATCAGGGGTTATAATCAAAGCGAGATGTTTGCAATTGGATTATCAAACAGCATGAATATACCGGTAGACCTAACAACATTAATCCGTTCGATTGCAACCTCAACGCAAACTCGAAAAAACCGATTTATGCGTTGGGAAAATGTTAAAGAGATTTTTGAAATAACCGACATGAAAGCTTTGGAAAATAAGCACATTTTGCTTGTCGACGATATTATTACAACAGGTGCAACCATTGAAGGAGCGGCTCAAATTCTAATGCAAATAAGCGGGGTGAAAATAAGTGTTGCAGGAATAGCATGTACTTCAATTTAAGTCAACAATGCATAGTGAATTAGTCCAAAAAAACTATAAACACTTTTAAAACTTCCGAATAGCCCAATATTTTTATGTTTTTTGTACTTTTGTACCTTCAACAAAAAAAACAACTATGAAAGCATACGTTTTTCCAGGTCAAGGAGCTCAATTTGTAGGAATGGGTAAAGACCTTTATGATAATAATACTGAAATAAGAGAATTATTTGAGAAAGCAAATGATATTTTAGGATTTCGTATAACCGATATTATGTTTTCGGGAACTGACGAAGATTTACGTCAAACAAAGGTAACACAACCAGCCATTTTTTTACATTCGGTGTTATTAGCAAAATCGTTAGGAAACGAATTTAAACCCGATATGGTTGCAGGACATTCGTTGGGTGAGTTTTCGGCTTTAGTTGCTTCTGGAGCATTATCCTTTGAAGATGGATTAAAATTAGTTTATCGCCGAGCTATGGCAATGCAAAAAGCGTGTGAAGCAGAACCATCAACTATGGCAGCAATTTTAGGTTTAGACGATGAAATAGTAGAATCTGTTTTGTCAAACATTTCCGAAATTGTGGTAGCTGCAAACTACAACAGCCCCGGTCAGCTGGTTATTTCGGGATCCATTGAAGGTATAAACATAGCCTGCGAAAAATTAAAAGAAGCCGGTGCAAAAAGAGCACTTCCTTTAAAAGTTGGTGGAGCATTCCATTCACCATTAATGAATCCGGCAAAAGAAGATTTAGCTGAAGCCATAAATTCAACACCATTTAATACCCCAATTTGTCCAATTTATCAAAACGTTACAGCACTTCCAACATCAAACCCAGAAGAAATTAAAAAGAACTTGATAGCCCAACTTACAGCACCGGTAAAATGGACACAAATTGTTCAAAATATGGCTAACAATGGTTTAACCGAATGTGTAGAGTTAGGACCAGGTAGTGTGTTACAAGGTTTGGTTAAAAAAATTGCTCCAATGGTTGAAGTATCGGGTAAACAATAATTTCAAACACTCTATTTAAAACAAAAGCTTCCAGGACCAATATCTACTTTGCACGAGTCGATAATTGAACCATTGCTTTTATATCTAAAAACCCAACCTTTTTGTATATAATCCACCGCGTCTGAAACATACAAAATGTTGTTATGTGGGTCAATCGATAAACCATAAAACAAATGATTTCCTTGAGTAATTAAAACATGCTGAGGTAATGAATTATCAGAAATTGCCATTTTACAAACACCCGATTGAGAATAGGTTTCGCCCCAGCCACCGTTTAAATAGTAAAGGGTATCTTTTGAGCCATTAATGCAAAGTTTTGTAGGGGAACTGTTTTTATTTGGAAATTCGAAAACTTGTTCAATTTCAAAACTAAAAGGATCAATTCGAGTAATCGCCGCTTTTTCCCATCCATAAGGAGAGCCTTCAAAACCACCATCAGATAGAACCCACAGTTTATTATTTTTATCAATAACCACACTGTTTGGCTGAATAACAACCGACAGTGAATCAACAACTTGGTTAGTTGTTGCATCTATTTTAAATACTTTATTATTGTATGACCAGCTTGAAACAAAAATGTAGTTATTTAGGCTACAAATTGCTTCGGTACTGCTTCCTATGCTTATTGTGGCTGTTTTTTGAAAAGTAGTTGGATTAAACACGGTAATTATTCCACTATTATAGTCGGTAACAAAAGCTTTTGATGATGAAATAATTTCAATATAACGAGGCGAAATCAAATCATTAATAGTGGCAATATACTTAAAAGTGTTTGTATTAATAACCATAATTTTACCCGAGTTGTTAATCACAACAAAACCATAATCGCCATAAATTGCCATTGATTGGCAAACATCGCCTAATGGAAAATTATTGGCATTATAAAAAACCTTATTATACAATTTATTTGTTTTGGTATTAAAAAAAGATAATGAGGCATTACCACTCATAAAATTTCCCTCGTTGCATATAAACACTCCCTCATCAACCAAATATTCCTTGGTTTGTGGTTTCTCTTTTTTACATGATACCAAAATGGGAAGAATAAAAAACAAGCATTTTAAGTACTTCATATTTATTATTTTAAAAAGATATTTTTACATTAATTTGAGCATTTCGTTTTGGCATAGCTCTCCACAAAATAGCTTGATAATCGGTGTTTAGCACATTATTTACTTTGGTTTCAATATCAAATTTAAGATTATTATACTTAAAAGACTTGCTTAAACCAATATTATGCAAAACATAAGCAGGTAAAATACATTGAATTTCTTCGCTTATTGAATTAGTATGTCTTTCACCTGTATAATTTGTTGAATAATTTACCGAAAGGGATTTATAGATAACATTAATCATTGAATTTCCTTTATGAATTGGTATGTAAATTAATTGATTTTTATATGAAAAACTTCCATCTTCATTAATTTCTTTATTTGCAGTTCGCGAAAAGGAATAATTTAAAATTAGTTGAAATTTCCATTTATTTATTTTCATCAATAAATCAACTTTTGATTCTACTCCACGAGCAAAAACTTCGTTCATATTTGTTGCTGTCCAGTATTGATATTCGCTTGGTTGCCATATTATCCAATTTTTAATTAACGAAGCATAAGCAGTAGCAGAGGCATTACAACTAAATAACGAATCATGAAAAAACGAATAATACAATCCCAAATCACCCGAAAAACCCTCCTCGGGTTTTAACGATGGATTTCCACCAGGATTCCAATATAAATCATTTAAAGTAGGTTGGTGGTAATTTCGCGAAAAATTGGATTTAAGAGATAAATTATTAAACATAAATTTCGATATTTCAAATCCGATGGAAGGAATTATAGGTAAAAATTTCTTATCAACAAATTCACTACGAACTAATAAATAGCTTGAAACTTTTTTGTTAAATTGATAAAAAATTGAAGCACCCGAGCCAGCACTTAATCTAAAAGCATTAAAACCCAGTTCTGATTTTTTATCAGTATAAACAGCATTATAATAGTCGAAATTATTAACCCATTTAAAAAATAATTTTTTAGTAAATGTAAGTTCTAAATTGTGTTTAACAAAACCACTACCTGAATTACTGCTTGTATTATAGTTAATGTAAGTACCCAAATTTGTTTCGTTTGCTAGATAATAATCGAGTTTTCCGAGAGAAAATCCAGTGGTTAGTTCAGAAAATCCTATGTGGAAAAATTTTTTCCATTTAACCGACAATCGAATGTCTTTATCAAACTGATTTTCGACTCTGCCTATGCCCTGATACGACATAATGGCTGGTAACTCGCGATTGCTTTGATGAAACCACAAAGCAAAAGCAAACGAATTTTTTTTTCCATTAACAAACAATTCGCTTAATAAGCCCTGTTTGGAATAGGCTGCGTTTTTTTGTTTTTCGTAGTTCCAAAGCCCATTAGCATTGTTAAAATATTCAAAATTATTTTTTGATATTTCGTTATATGCCCTAATTTTAACTTGAAAATTTGAACTTCCTCCTCCTAATTGTATAAAACTTTGATAGGTTCCAAAACTACCAATACTTTGAACGAATGAGCCATATAAACGCCGGTTAAAAGTGGGCAAACTCGAAATATTAACATTGCCCCCAATTGCTCCGCTTCCATTTTGCAGCGAACTGCTTCCTGGTAAAACCTCCACTTGATCAATAAACCATATTGGAATTTGAGAAAAATCAACCTGCCCTATCATTGGACTATTAATATTAATACCATTCCATTCAACTTGTGTATGCGAAGCAGCGGTTCCACGCATCGATACTGTTGCCAGCGAGCCCTGTCCGTATGTTTTAACAAACACCGAAGAATTGTCGTTTAGAGCCTCGGATAACGAATTACTATAATAATTTTTCAAAACGGTTGAATCCAATGAAATTTTTACAAAAATTTTTTCTTTAAGCAATTTTTCGGCAGTAATTTCAACGGGATTAAAAGTAATAACGGTATCTTTTGTTTGAGAAAAGGAGATATTATTGATAAAAATCAACAATAAAACCATTAAACAACTTTTCAAAAACCTTATATACATAATACCAATTTACCTTATTATTACTACCGCTTAAAGGTAAAAATTGGAATAAAAAAGTGAATTTCACTGTAATTATTCTTTGCTTTTCACCCGAAAGCTACGAACTAAATTTACAGGTAGGTCTTCTGGCTTGTCTAAAACTTCGGAAGCCTTCCCATTAACCTATCGGCTAACAGTGACATAATTTCCGAAGTCTAAAATATAGACTTACAGCTACGGGTATAGCTCCTGTTTTTCACAGGATTCCCTTAAATTCGTTGATTTTCACTAATCGTTGAAAACCTGTAATGTTTTACAAAATTAGAAAAAATTTGTTTGAATTTGGATTAATATCACAGTTTTTTTTCTAATAAAAAACAAAAAAACGTTTCTGCTGTTTAAAGATACAAAAGATCTATTTTAAGAAAATTTTACAGAAATGACAAAAAAAACATACCTAAAAGAAGAAGTTTTAACCGACTATCGTTTGATAAATGAGAGTCGTCAAGCATCAATTTTAGCCCGAAAAGAAGTATTAACAGGCAAGGCAAAATTTGGATTATTTGGCGATGGAAAAGAGCTGGCTCAAATTGCAATGGCAAAACAATTTAAAAATGGTGATTGGCGTTCGGGTTATTATCGCGACCAAACATTTATGATGGCAATTGGAGAACTAACTCTTGAACAATTTTTCAATCAACTTTATGGCAATACCGAACCCGATGCTTGTCCAAGTACTGGAGGACGAATGATGAACAATCACTTTGCCACGCTTAGTTTGGATAAAAACGGGAAATGGAAAGATTTAACAAAACAAAAAAACAGTTCGGCTGATATTTCTCCAACTGCAGGTCAAATGCCACGATTACTGGGCTTAGCCTATGCTTCTAAACTATTCAGAAATATAAAGGAACTTTCTGAATTTAAAATTTTTTCTAACAATGGAAACGAAGTAGCCTTTGGAACAATTGGAGATGCAAGTACTTCGGAGGGACATTTTTTTGAAACGATTAATGCCGCTGGAGTGTTGCAAGTACCAATGGCAATGTCGGTATGGGATGATGGATACGGAATTTCGGTTCCAAAAAAAATACAAACAACAAAAAGCGACATTTCTTCCTTGATGAAGGGTTTTGAAAACGAAGGTGACAAAAAAGGATATTTATTATTTAAAGCCAAAGCTTGGGATTATCCAAATTTACTCGAAACTTATGAAAAAGCAATTCCTATTTGTCGCGAAAAACATCAACCTGTTTTTATACATGTAGAAGAAGTTACTCAGCCACTTGGGCACTCTACTTCTGGTTCACATGAGCGATATAAAGATGAAAAAAGAATGCAATTTGAGAAAGAATTTGATTGCATTGTAAAAATGAAAGAATGGATCCTGACAGAGCATATTGCATCGGAATCCGATTTAGAAGCTATTGAAAAACAAGCTTTTGAAACAGTTAAAAAAGCTAAGGAAAAAGCTTGGAAAAGCTACATTACTCCCATCGAAAATTTGCGAGAAGATATGATAAAATTAACCAATTCGGCATCGTGTAATTGTGCTAAAACAGGAAGAATTGTTTCCGAAACGGACACGTTGCGACAAATTGCACAACCCACTAGAAAAGATATAATTTCTACCGCATCGCACATATTGCGACACATGTGCCAAACATGCAATCCAAATAAACCATTAAAAGAAGCTCTACGAATTTGGATTGATGAGCAAATGAAAGACGGCTACGAACGTTATAGCAGCCATTTATATAGCGAAACAGAGCAATCTCCTTTGCAAGTAAAAGAAATACCGGCAGTATATAGCGAAAACTCTGTTATTGTTCCAGGCAGAGAAATTTTAAATAAAAATTTCGACATCATGTTTTCAAAAAACCCGATGGTTGTTGCTTTTGGTGAAGATGTTGGAGGCATTGGTGGCGTAAACCAAACGTTTGAGGGATTACAACAAAAATATGGCGAACTTAGAGTTACCGATACCGGTATTCGCGAAGCCACTATTATGGGTCAAGGAATCGGTCTCGCACTACGAGGACTTCGCCCGATCATCGAAATTCAATATTTTGATTATCTTTTATATGCTTTGCAAACCATGAGTGATGACTTGGCAACCACCCGTTATCGAACAAAAGGTGGTCAAAAGGCTCCTCTCATTATTACAACCCGAGGTCATCGATTAGAAGGTATTTGGCATTCGGGTTCGCCATTGAGTATGGTTATAAACTCGGTTAAAGGGGTTCATGTTCTAACTCCACGAAACATGACTCAAGCTGCAGGATTTTATAATACCGCTTTGGCTGGCGACGATCCTGTTTTAATAATTGAGCCCTTAAATGGTTATCGCTTACGCGAAAAAATGCCCGATAATATCGGCGAAATTAAAATCCCATTCGGTCAACCAGAAATTATTAAACAAGGAAACGACATTACCATTGTTACCTATGGAGCTTGTGTTCGTATAGCCGAAGATGCGGTAAAACAACTTAAAGAATTCAATATTTCAGCTGAATTAATTGATGTTCAATCCTTATTGCCATTTGATGTAAATCATACTATTGTTGAATCGTTAAAGAAAACAAATAAAATATTATTTTTTGACGAAGATGTACCTGGCGGAGCAACTTCGTTTATGATGCAAAAAGTTTTAGAAGAACAACGTGGTTTTTATTATCTCGATAGCGAACCACATACCTTAACCTCGAAAGAACATCGTCCAGCCTATACAACCGATGGCGACTACTTTTCGAATCCAAATGCCGAAGACGTATTTGATGCTGTTTATGAAATAATGCACGAGTATAATCCAAACAAATACCCACAGATTTTTTAAACTCATCATTTTTCCCAAATTTATCCGTTGAACTTAAAAATCAGTTCATCTAAAACGAATTTTACTATTTTTGCATCATGAAAACAGTAGTAAGCGGAATACGACCCACCGGAAACATTCATTTAGGCAATTATTTTGGTGCCATAGTGAATTTTGTAAAGATGCAACACGAGCATCAATGCTATTTTTTTATAGCAGATTATCATTCGTTAACCACACACCCTACACCATCTGATTTAAACTATCATGTTAGAAACATATTAGTAAATTATTTAGCGGCAGGTTTGGATCCCGAAAAAGCGATTATATATCGTCAAAGTGATTTGCCCGAAACAGCTGAGCTCTATCTGTTTCTAAACATGAATGCATACGTGGGTGAACTACAACGTGTTGCCTCTTTTAAAGACAAAATTCGGTCTCAGCCAAATAATGTAAATTCAGGATTATTAACCTATCCAACGTTAATGGCTGCCGACATTATAATTCATAAAGCGAACATGGTTCCCGTTGGTAAAGATCAGGAGCAACATTTGGAAATGACACGAAATTTTGCCACCCGTTTTAACAATATGTACCATACCGATTTTTTTCCAGAGCC
This sequence comes from uncultured Lentimicrobiaceae bacterium, assembly GCA_964521105.1. Taxonomy (GTDB): domain Bacteria; phylum Bacteroidota; class Bacteroidia; order Bacteroidales; family WCHB1-69; genus JAQUGA01. The sequence continues at coordinate 20,632 of CAZFPO010000012.1, forward strand.
CGTAGCTTTTAATTTCAGTAATGAATTAGTGAAAGTACCTGGACTAGATGGAAGTACAAAAATGTCGAAATCAGGAAACGATAATAATTGTATTTATTTATCTGATGAACCCGAAGCTATTCGCAAAAAAATTATGCGAGCAGTTAGCGATTCAGGTCCAACAGAGCCAAACCAAGAAAAACCAGTGGCAATCCAAAATTTGTTTAACCTAATGCAAATAGTTTCTTCGGCAGACACTCTTCAATCTTTTGAAAAAAATTATGCCGATTGTCAAATTAGATATGGTGATATGAAAAAACAAATTGCCGAAGACATGATTAATTTCTGTGCACCTTTCAGGGAAAAGATTTTGGAACTCTCAGGAAACACCTCTTTTCTTCAAAAAGTTTTAGATAATGGAGCCGAAAAAGCACGCGAAAGTGCTTCAAAAACAATAAAGGAAGTTCGCGAAATAATAGGTTTCCGTAGATTTTAATAAAAAATACAAATGTCTTCAGATTTAAGTCAATCGATAACTCAGGAAAAAGTAGTTTTAGTATCTGTTTCAACTCAACTAATTGGAAACGAAAAAACAAAAGAATATTTAGAAGAATTAGCTTTTTTAGTTGATACAGCTGGAGGTATTCCTGTAAAGTCGTTTGTACAAAACCTAACATATCCCGACCCCAAATACTATGTTGGTACAGGGAAATTAAACGAAATAAAAGTTTTTGTTGAAGAAAACAGTATTGAAGTTGCTGTTTTTGATGATGAATTATCCCCTTCGCAAATTCGTAATATCGAGCGAGTTTTAACTTGTAAAGTAATTGATAGAACCCGATTAATTTTGGATATTTTTTCAAAACGAGCTCAAACAGCCCATGCTAAAACCCAAGTTGAATTAGCACAATACCAATATTTACTACCTCGTTTAACCCGTATGTGGACTCACTTAGAAAAGCAACGTGGAGGAATTGGGATGCGTGGACCGGGCGAAAAAGAAATTGAAACTGACCGGCGTATAATTCGCGATAGAATAGCTTTACTAAAAGAGAAACTCGAACTTATCGACCGTCAAAAACTTACTCAACGAAGCAATCGCGAAAGATTTGTAAGAGTTTCGTTGGTTGGGTATACAAACGTTGGCAAATCAACGTTAATGAACTTATTGAGTAAATCGGAGGTTTTTGCCGAAGATAAACTTTTTGCCACCCTTGATACAACCGTTCGCAAAGTGGTTTTTGGAAATTTACCTTTTTTACTTTCCGATACCGTTGGTTTTATTCGAAAACTACCGCACAACTTAATCGAATCGTTTAAATCAACGCTGGATGAAATTCGCGAATCGGATTTAATTGTACATGTTGTTGATATAAGTCATCCTGAATTTGAAGAGCAAATTTCGGTAGTAAAACAAACCCTATCGGAAATTGGCGTTGCTAACAAACCTGTTATTCTTCTTTTTAACAAAATTGACAACTACAAGCACATTCCAAAAGATGATGACGATTTAACTCCAATATCCAAGGAAAATTATTCGTTAGATTATCTTAAAAAAACATGGATGGCAAAATCCGATAATAACATCTTGTTTATTTCGGCAAAACAACGTCAAAATATTGAGGAACTTCGGAAAGTATTATACAAGGAAATCCGAAAAATCCATCTCAGCATTTATCCATACAATGATTTTTTATTTCCGGATATTATTGAAAATACTGAAACAATAGATTAGTTTAACTCGTAATCAGCGATAAAATCACTGAATGACAACTAATTTTTCTTATAAAAATTACGGGAAAAGAAATGCAACAAATTATTAAGCATTTTATCCATCATATTATTTTTTAAATAATGATCATCGTATAAAAAAAAATCTGGATATACTATTTTTTCTCCGGCAATCGGACTAAACTCCTCAGTACCATAACTTTCTACATAATATTTATTAATGCCCTGACAAATCAAATCATATTTACAATCCTTACAAGTTTGAATTTTACAATAATAGTCATCCTGAAATAATATACTGAGGTATAATAATACTTTAAATGGCAATTTATTAATTTGTTCTTTTGAAAATTCTTTGTACTGATTCAAAAGCCTATTAAAATAATTTTTGAAACCGCTATGTATAATGAACCTTTTTTGATAATTCCATTCCCAATCTTCAAACAATGCTTGGGGAAGGTTGACTAATTTTTTTTCGTATCCTTTGCTCACAATACACAGGGGGATAAATTTATAAAATACAAGGATACTACTTGTTTGTAATATATCAATTGCATTGTTCAAAAAAGGAATCGTATTTGAATAATATTCGGATAATTTATCAACATTTTTTGTCGCATAATCCATTGGGTTTAAGTATAAGAATGCGACCTCTATTGGTTTAATCGTAACCATTAATTCAGCAAATTCCTTTAAATATTTAAAATTATTCCTGTTAACAACCAAATTAATATTGAATGGAATTTCAATTTCCTTTAAATTCTCAATTCCTTTTAAAATTGAACTGTAACTACCTTTTATACCAGTCAATTCGTCGTGTACCTCCGCAGTAGGTCCATGCAAAGAAATAATAAAATGATCTACTCCTGCATCTTTACATTCACTTACAAATGATTTTTTTTTTAACATAATCCCATTCGTAATAATCCCAATATTAATAAAACCCATTTCTTTCGCTTTTTTCACCAAATCACATAAGTGTTTGTATAATGTTGGTTCTCCACCCGTAATATGTAATTTATTAATACCATTTTTTTTATAAACTTTCAAACGATTTACTAGGCGTTCAATATCTTCGTATGGTTCATCTAATCTGTCCAAATAATAACAAAATTTACATTTAATGTTACATTTTGTACCAATATTTATATCAAGCCTAGTTGTTATTTTTCTGTTCATAACCGTTTTTTCTAATTATGATTACCATTTACCATATAACAAACGTACAAAATTTAGTAATGGGATTTGTTGTGGTGTATTATTATTTATCCTTTAGCAGAGTCTCCTAAAAGGGAGTCTGCTGTTTAATTGCTTCCCTAAGGGACTTTTAATCATAGTAAAATAGGTTTTTTACCAATATTTTGCCCTGTTGAGACAAACATTGCAATAAAACAACAAATCCAATTTGGGATTAAAACATTTTTAAAAATTTAATTATTTCATTTAACATTTCAACAGGATTATCTGCATGCACCCAATGCCCTGCATTTGTAATTGTTCTAATTGTAGCATTTTCAAATACTTCAACAATCAAGCTTTCATCTTCACTATTAATATAATCCGAAAGTTCTCCTTTTAAAAACAGTGTATTGATTTTACATTTTTCACTATATCCAACACCTTTTAATATACTATCAACGTAAACATCAATTGCGTCAAGATTGAGTTTCCAATCAAATCGATTATTTTTATTTCTCTTCAAGTTTTTTAATACAAATTGCTGTAATTTCATTGAAGGAATATGTTTTGAAAAATATTCTTCAGCCATAATCCGAGAAGTAAATTCTTCCACAGGAGCATTTTTCATTACCGAAAGCAATTCAACATGAGATTGTTTAATATCATAGTTTCTAAGTCCCATATCGACAATTATGGAAGCTTTAACGTTGTGCGAAAATGGCTCATTTAAATAATTTAAAATTATTTTTCCACCCAGCGAATGTCCCATTAAAATGGGAGATTCGATATCATTTTGAGACAAAAAGTCATTCAAATCCTCCACCAAGGCTTCCATGGCAAACGAAGAATGGTGAGGCGAACGACCATGATTTCGCAAATCGACCGTATACACTTCATAGGGTAAAAGCTCACTAATTTGACGTGCAAAACTCACCCAATTATCCGAACTACCAAATAAGCCATGTAGAATAACTATAGGTTTTCCGCTTCCGTATTTTTGAAAAGATAGTTGCATAAATATTTTTTTTACCGCTTCAAAATTAAAGCAATCTTTCCTTATTTTTGTTTTTTGTAAAAAGAAACTATACTAATTTTTTAACAATGAAATTTCTAATCACGGGAGGCAATGGGTTTATTGGCAAAGCTTTAGAAAAAATTTTGCAAAAGAAGAATCATCAAATTCAGCTTTTGTCGAGAAACGATATTAATAGTGGCTCACAATACATTTTAGAAAAAGTTGAATGGGCAGATGTGATAATTAATTTAGCTGGGGCAACCCTATCTAAACGCTGGAACAAAAAATATAAAAAAACGATTTACGATAGTCGAATTGAAACAACAAAATGCCTTGTTGATGCCATTTCATTAGCTAAAAACAAGCCTTCGTTGCTTATTTCGGCATCGGCTGTGGGTTTTTATAACAACGAACAAGAATTTGATGAAGAACATTTTTTACCAACAAATAATTTTTTAGGCGATTTATGCTCCGACTGGGAAACAATGGCGATGAGGGCATCTAAGTTTACACGAGTTGTGGTATTTCGTTTTGGAGTGGTGTTGGGCAGAAAGGGAGGAATTATAAAAAAATTATTACCTTTTTTCAAATATGGATTTGGTGCAATCATGGGTTCGGGGAAACAACCCGTGTCGTGGATTCATATCAGCGATGTATTAAATGCCATTCAATTTGCATTAAAAAACAAAAACATGAGTGGAATTTACAATCTTTGTACACCAAATAGTGTTACTCAAAAAGAATTTTCAAAAAATTTTGCGAATGCTTTAAATAAACCTTTATTTTTTACTATTCCTTCATTTGTTTTAAAACTTATGCTTGGCGAAGGCTCCATCGTTGTACTAGAAGGACAGCGAGTGAAGCCTAGTAGATTATTGAACGAAGGGTTTAATTTCCGATATCTCGATATCCAAAGTGCTTTTAATGAAATATTTAACAACCAAAAGATTCCTTTAGAAAAGTAAAAAGCAACTCTCAATAAACGAAAATAAATTTTTATTTTAAAAGTATTTCTTTCATTTTTTCTACCCCAATAGTAGCATTCTCGCAAATTGGGATTAAGTTTCGAATTCCACTAATTGGTTTAGCCTTAGGATCTATATAAAAACATTGAGCATTTGTTGGAGCATAATAAATTAAACTAGCCGCTGGATAAACTAACATGGAAGTTCCAATAACAGCTACAAAATCGGCTTTTGAAATTATACGAGCAGCCTCATCAATCCTTGGCACCGCTTCGCCAAACCAAACAATGTGAGGTCGTAATTGCTCGCCATCCAATCCTTTATCCCCTAATTTTATTGAATTGTACGAAATATCTACTACTAAATTTTCATTTTTCACACTTCTAGCTTTGGTTAACTCACCGTGTAGATGTAAAATTTGAGACGAGCCGGCTCTTTCGTGTAAATCATCAACATTTTGAGTAATAATATGAACATTAAACGATTTTTCGAGTTCGGCTAAAATTTTATGAGCTCTATTTGGTTCAACATCTTTCAATTGAGCCCGACGTTGATTATAAAAATCAATGACTAATTGCGGATTTGCTAACCATGCATCGTAAGTGGCAACATCTTCAATTCTGTAATTTTCCCATAAACCATCACTATCTCTAAAGGTTTTAATACCACTTTCGGCACTAATCCCTGCACCAGTAAGAACAACCAAGTTTTTCATAATACCTAAATTAATGATCGCGAAGCATTATAATATTTGTAAGACGCAACAATTCGCTACTATCGAAAGGCAACTCTTCTAGTATTTTTAATGCCGACTGGTAATAATCATTCATAACTTTTTGAGTAAAGTTTTGAATTTGATATTTATCAAAAATTGCCCTAACCTCGTAATATTTTTTATTTTGATCTAAATTATTGTTTGAAAACAGATGCAATAATTTTTCTTTATCCTCAAGTGAAGCCATTTCGAGCGCTTTAAGATAAAGAAACGTTTTTTTATTTTCGCGAATATCACCACCTGGTTTTTTTCCAAACTTAACCTCATCGCCATAAACATCAAGCATGTCGTCCATTAGCTGAAATGCAAGACCCACGTTTACTCCATAATCGTATATTTTTGTTCGATATTCATCATTTGCTTTTGCAACTATAGCTCCCGCTTTAAGGCAAGCACCAATTAACACTGCGGTTTTCAATCGAATCATTTCGATATATTCTTCAATAGTAACATTTTTCTGAGTTTCAAAATTCATATCCATTTGTTGACCCTCACAAACTCCTATTGCCGTTTCGTTTAGCAAATGAATTAAATCAACTAAGTTATCATTTTTATACGCTAATAATTTTTCGTAAGCTAAGGCAAAAAGGGTATCACCTGATAAAATTGCAATATTTTGATCCCATTTTTTATAAACTGTTTCAACACCACGCCGGATAGGAGCTTTATCCATAATATCATCATGTATAAGGGTGAAATTATGAAACATTTCGAGAGAAATGGCAGGCACAACTGCCGGATTAATATCTCCACCAAACATTTCGCAGGAAACTAAGCTTAAAATTGGGCGTAATCGCTTGCCACCTTGTGACATCGTATACTGTATTGGCTCATATAATTCTATCGGTTGACCTTTAAATGTAAGTTTGGAAATTTCCTGACTAATAATTTCAACAAATTGATCGACTTTATGCATAATAAATTAGTTAGAAAATAAATTCAGGATTACTGATAATTTTTTGGATACCAGTTTCAATATTTGTAAGTGGCCTATTAAGCAACTCTTTCATCTTAGTAATATCGGGCAAACGACGATGCATATCACCTTCGGCTAGTGGTGGCAAATGAATAATTTCGGATTTAGACTTTGTAATATCAATAATTAATTGAGCTAAATGTATTATTGAAATTTCGTTATCATTACCTATGTTCACCACATCGTTCACAATATGATCTCCGTATGCTGCATTAAGACAAGCATCCACATTATCGTCTATAAAACAAAACGTTCGTGATTGAAGTCCATCACCATATATTGTAATTGGTTCATTTTTGATTGCTTTAGAAATAAACCTTGACATTACAAAATCGGGAGATTGTTTAGGACCATAGGTATTAAAAAAACGATAAATTGTAAAGTCTAAACCAAATTCCTTGTAATATGAACGCAGAAAAGCCTCACCAACATTTTTCACTACGGCATAAGGTACGCGCGAGTTTAAAGGTGTAGTATGTTCATTTTGAGGAAAATCGACTGGTTCGCCATAAACTTCCGATGAAGAAGCAAAGAACACCCTTTTAACACCTGTATTTTTTGAGATATCTAAAATATTTTTAAACCCTTGAATATCATTTAACACCCGATAAGGATTCGATTGAGTTCGTTCAACACCTACTACCGCAGCGTAATGAAAAACATACTCAAATTGGTTAGCAAACATTACCTGCGATATGTCGTTATAATTATTAACATCTGCTTTAATAAATCGCCAATTTGTGCGAGGTAATTTGGGTAATTTATGAATATCTCCCGTTGATAAATCGTCGATAATAATTACATAATTATCTGGATCTTTAATGAGTTTTTCGGCAAGCCCACTACCTACAAATCCAGCTCCACCAGTGACTAATATTTTTCTCATAAGTTCAATACTTTGTTAACGAATTAAATTAAGCAAATATTCGCCATAGCCACTTTTTACGAGTGGTTCGGCTATATTTTTCAGTTCCTCTGAGTTAATATAACCCATACGGTAAGCCACTTCTTCGATGCAACCTATTTTTAGTCCCTGTCTATCTTCCACCACCTGAACAAATTGTGAGGCTTCGATTAGCGACTTAAAAGTACCTGTATCGAGCCAAGCTGTTCCTCTACCAATAACAGCAACTTTTAGCTTGTTTTTTTCAAGATAATATTTGTTTATATCGGTAATTTCGTATTCGCCACGAGGACTCATTTTTAAATTTTCGGCAATTTCTATAACTGAATTATCGTAAAAATACAAACCAGGAACAGCATAATTTGATTTAGGAGTTTTGGGTTTTTCTTCAATAGAAAGAGCTTTGTAGCTATTATCAAACTCCACCACTCCATATCTTTCGGGGTCGGAAACATGGTAGGCAAAAACAATACCGCCATCGGGATTATTGTTTTCTTGTATTACCTTTTGAAACCCCGAACCATAAAAAATATTATCCCCTAAAATCAAACACACTTTATCATTTCCAATAAATTCTTTTCCTAACACAAACGCTTGAGCTAGTCCATTAGGAACAGCTTGTTCAACATATTCAAATCTACAACCTAATTTTGCCCCATCGCCTAAAAGTTTCCTAAAATGTGGTAAATCATGAGGGGTTGATATTATTAAAATTTCACGAATTCCAGCCATTAATAATACACTAAGTGGATAATAAATCATTGGCTTATCGTAAATGGGCATTAATTGCTTACTTACCGCAAGTGTTAAGGGGTGTAATCGGGTTCCAGACCCGCCTGCTAAAATTATTCCTTTCATACTCTTTTCATTATTTAGGACAAAAATACAATTTATATAGCGTTTTTTGTAAAAATAAAAAAATTATTTAAAAATTCACTCTTGAAATTTTAATTTTTACATCAATATTTTAGGCATACCTTTTTTTATTAATTTTGCAACCTCAAAATAAAAAGACCTGTTGAAATATTACTACTATGGAAAAAACAAGTAAGTATAAAGAATACAAAAAGCTCGATTTAACAGAAATACACGACGAAATTTTATCGTATTGGCAAGAGCATGACATTTTTTCAAAGAGCATGTTAAAACGACAAGATGCTGAACGTTATGTTTTTTATGAAGGACCTCCTTCTGCTAATGGACTACCTGGTATTCATCATGTAATGGCAAGAACTATTAAAGACATTTTTTGTCGTTACAAAACATTGAGTGGTTATTTAGTTGAACGGAAAGCCGGTTGGGACACTCATGGGTTACCGGTTGAATTAGGTGTAGAAAAAAGTTTAGGAATTACTAAAGAAGATATTGGAAAATCAATTTCCATCGAAGAATACAATAATGCCTGCCGTAAAGAGGTAATGAAATACAAAGATTTATGGGACGATTTAACGGTTAAAATGGGTTATTGGGTTGATTTGAACAATCCTTATATCACCTTTGAAAACAAATATATTGAAACCGTTTGGTATTTATTATCTGAACTATATAAAAAGAATTTAATTTATAAAGGATACACCATTCAGCCATATTCGCCAGCAGCAGGCACCGGTCTTAGTTCGCATGAGTTAAACATGCCCGGATGCTATCGTGATGTTAAAGACACCACTTGTGTTGCTCAATTTAAACTCAAAACCAAACAATCCATCGAAAAATGCCCATGGGGATTAGGAGAACCTTCTCACGTTCCCGATAATGTATATTTTTTGGCATGGACAACCACACCGTGGACATTACCTTCAAATACAGCCTTAGCCGTTGGTTCAAATATCGATTATGTGTTAGTTAAAACATTTAATCAATACACCTCTAAGCCAATCATGGTCATTTTAGCAAAACCATTGCTTTCATCTTTATTTCCCGAAAAAAACGCAGAACTTTCGTTTGATGATTACAATCAAGGTGATAAAAATATTCCTTTTAAAGTTATTGCCGAAACAAAAGGGAAAAATTTAGTGGGTATTGAATATGATCAATTAATACCATGGGTAAATCCAGGCAAAGGTGCATTTAGAGTTATTTCAGGCGATTTTGTTACCACCGAAGATGGTACCGGTATTGTTCATATTGCCCCAACTTTTGGTGCCGATGACGACCGAGTGGCAAAACAAGCGGGCGTTCCACCTCTTTTTGTAATAGATAAAGAGGGTAAACGACAACCAATGGTTGATAAAACAGGTAAATTTTATGCTATTACTGAATTAGATGAAGAATTTTTAAAAACCAATGTGGATATAAATTTATATCGCGAATTTTCGGCACGTTACGTTAAAAACGAATATGATATAACCGCAAATGATTCGGATACAAATTTAGATGTGGATATTTGCGTTATGCTTAAAATGGACAATAAAGCTTTTCGTATTGAAAAGCATACCCATAATTATCCTCACTGCTGGAGAACCGACAAACCAATATTATATTACCCTCTTGATTCGTGGTTTATTCGAACTACTGCCGTAAAAGACCGAATGATTGAACTAAACAAAACCATAAATTGGAAACCCGAAGCAACGGGCACAGGTCGTTTTGGAAATTGGCTCGAAAACCTTGTTGATTGGAATTTGTCGCGATCAAGATACTGGGGAGTTCCGTTGCCAATTTGGCGAACCGAAGATGGAAGCGAGGAAATTATGATTGGTTCAATCGACCAATTATATCATGAAATTGAAAAATCAGTTTCTGCCGGTTTAATGAATAGTAATCCGTATTCAACATTTAAACCCGGCGATATGTCAGATGAAAACTACCAATCAATTGATATTCACCGCCCTTATGTTGATGATATTATTTTAATTTCGGCATCGGGAAAACCAATGAAACGCGAAAGCGATTTAATTGATGTTTGGTTTGACTCGGGAGCTATGCCCTACGCTCAATTACACTATCCCTTCGAGAATAAAGAGATTTTTAAACAAAATTTTCCTGCCGATTTTATTGCCGAAGGAGTCGATCAAACTCGTGGATGGTTTTTTACACTTCATGCTATCTCAACAATGATTTCCGACTCAATATCATACAAAACAGTGGTTTCTAATGGTTTAGTTTTAGATAAAAATGGCATTAAAATGTCTAAACGACTAGGCAATAGCGTTGACCCATTTGAAACCATTGCCAAACACGGACCCGACGCAACCCGTTGGTATATGATTACCAATGCTCAACCATGGGATAATTTAAAATTTGATCCCGAAGGAATTTCCGAAGTACAACGAAAATTTTTTGGCACTGTTTATAATACATATAGTTTTTTTGCCCTGTATGCTAATATCGATGGTTTTAAATTCCTCGAACCAGAAATTGAAAACAGTAAACGACCAGAAATTGACCGCTGGATATTATCAGAATTAAATACATTGATTTTAAAAACCGATGCCTTTTACTCCGATTATGAGCCTACAAAAGCCGGTCGCGAAATTCAACATTTTGTAGATGAATATTTAAGCAATTGGTACGTACGACTTTGCCGCCGAAGGTTTTGGAAAGGTGAATATACAGAGGATAAAATATCGGCTTATCAAACTCTTTACCGTTGCTTAATAACGCTTGCAAAATTAATAAGTCCGATTGCTCCATTTTTTGCCGATAATTTATACTCCGATTTAAATAAAGTTAGTCAAAAAGAGCCTCATGAATCGATACATTTGTCGGATTTTCCAACCTATAATAAAAGTGAAGTAGATGAAAAATTAGAAGAACGGATGCAGATGGCACAACAAATATCTTCTATGGTTCTATCGTTACGGAAAAAATCTAATCTAAGGGTTCGGCAACCTTTGAGTAAAATAATGATACCTGTTCTAAATTCAGATTTTAAAGAACAATTAGAAAAAATAAAGCATCTAATTTTACACGAAGTTAATGTTAAAGAAATGGTTTATGTTTCGGACGAAGATGGTGTTTTAGTGAAAAAAATTAAACCAAATTTTAAAACTTTAGGACCTCGTTTTGGTAAATCGATGAAACAAGTAGCCGAAGCAATAACTAATATGACTCAAAAAGAAATTTCACTTCTTGAAAAAGAAAAGGAAGCTAAAATTAATGTGGAAGGCAATGATGCACGAATTTTTATAGATGATGTGGAAATTTTTGCCGAAGATATTCCTGGTTGGGCAGTAGTAAACGAAGGATTTTTAACGGTTGCCTTGGATAAAACTATCTCCGAAACATTATACCGTGAAGGAATAGCACGCGACCTTGTAAATCGAATTCAAAACATCAGAAAAGAACAAAATTTTGAAGTTACAGACAACATCATCGTAACTGTTGAAAAAAAAGATGTGGTTTATGAATCAATCAATGAAAATTTTGATTATATTTGTTCTGAAACATTGACTAAAAATATATTATTCGATGAGTTTATAAAAAACACCAATACTACAACCATAGAGCTTGCCGATGAAATTACCGTTAACGTTTTAGTTTGTAAATCAAATTAGTAATACACTAAAAACTACTAGCCATGAATGAAAAAAACATTGTAAGATATTCCGATTCAGAACTTGAAGAATTTAAAGAATTAATTGTTAACAAGTTAGAAAAGGCTCGTTTGGATTTACAAACAATTACCGAGTCGTATAGCAACACCGGTAATAACGATACTATGGATACTTCTCCCACCTTCAAAATTTTGGAAGAAGGTCATCAAGTAATGTCTAAAGAAGAAAACAGTCGATTAGCAGCTCGTCTTCACAAATATATTCAAAATTTGGAAGCCGCTTTAATTCGAATTGAAAATAAAACCTACGGAGTTTGTCGCGAAACAGGAAAACTTATTGCCAAAGAACGATTGAAATCAGTTCCTCACGCTACATTAAGTTTTGATGCTAAAGTTCAACAAAGTAAAAAATAAATTAGCCTTGTGAAACTTTCTAAAACTACGCTGGTTTTTCTGATATTTTTTGGAATATTATTAATTGACCAAATAATTAAAATTTGGGTTAAAACAACCATGTTCATGGGGGAAGAAATTCATGTTTTTGGAAATTGGTTTATTATCCATTTTACCGAAAACGAAGGCATGGCTTTTGGCATGACCTTAGGCGGTGATTGGGGAAAACTTGCCCTAAGTATCTTCCGAATAATTGCAATTATTGGTTTGTTTTGGTATATTTTTAAACTCATCCGCGAAAAAGCATCCACCGGTTACATCGTTTGCTTAACTTTAATAGTTACTGGTGCTACCGGAAATCTTATTGATAGTGCATTTTATGGATTAATTTTTAACGAAAGTTTCTATAATGTTGCTACACTCTTTCCAGCCGAAGGTGGATATGCTTCTTTTCTTCACGGACGAGTAGTAGACATGTTCTATTTTCCAATTTTGCAAGGTAACTGGCCCAATTGGATTCCTTTTATCGGCGGTTCTGACTATCAATTTTTTCGCCCTGTTTTCAACATTGCCGATTCTTCCATCACCGTAGGTGTAATCGCCTTGTTGATTTTCTTCCGAAAAATTGCTTTTAAAGAAGAGAAAAAAGAAGATTCTTAATTGACTACTACAATTTTTACACTTTTTTTGAAAATATTTGGAATTGTAACAGTGGCACAATAAATAGCTTGTGCAGCTTCGATTGGGGGTAAACTTATATCAGGACAACGGAGATTTGATAAGTTCAATTCTTTCGGAAATCAATTTTTTAAAAACCTTTTTATGTTCAGATGGCAGAAATGAATTGTCTATCCACCAATTTAATTTGTTAAAATTTTCAACAAATAAATCACAGCTATTTTGAATTTGTTTTTCTGTCAATTGTAAATTTGAACCTAAGGTATCAAAGTCATTTTTAGTGATTTTATTTTTCTTGCCATTTAGATTTAAACTCATTTGCTCTGTTTCGTTTTTTATAACAAGGCGTGTGCTTATCAAATCGTACGCTGGACTTAAACAAAATGATCCGTCCTTTTTCTCCATCATTGAAAAATTTTTCAAATGCATATCGGCATTTCCAGTAACGAAACTAAATAGAACCAATTGGTAAAAATGTAAAATGTCTAGTCCTGAGTGCGTTGAATATTGTCTAATTGTTTTACCAACCTTTTCATAACTACCCCTGTATTTATGCTCAGTAAGACTTTCTGTAAGCTGACATAAATCTTCACTTGCAATTTTATTGATATCTTCTCTGTCAAATCTCTTGGTAATATATGCAAGTTTGCCGCTTTTTAGCCGTACCAAACTATGCTTAGCTACTTCTATTCCTAACTCATTAGCAAGATGCATACACAAGTCTTCATTTTCGGGAAGGTATAAATAAGTTTCACTTTGTGGTTTGATTATATAATTACTCTTTACATCAACGATTGTGAATCTTATCTTTTTTTTTGTTTCTTCGAGCCATAAACTTAGTTTTGGTTGCACACCTGTAATAGACTTGTTTGCTCCAATAATTTTTTTTGCATAATCGCTTAAATTTTTTTCGTCAATATCAAATTCATACATTTGTGCTAATCCAAAAACATTAGCTAAACACTTCTTATGATAGTCAATTTCTTCGGATGTTAGTGGTTTATAACAAATTAAACAATTCATTTCATTTCATTTTGTATAATAGATATATCACCTATGCAATCTTTGCAGAGTGTAAGTAAAAGGTTCATTCTGTCTCTCGGATTGAGCATCCAGTTTTCGATGGCTATTTGTAACAGCCAGCCTTCAGGTATTAGACCATCAAAAAATGGCAACATATTTTTATCATTAAAGATTTCTGAGCGTAATGGTAAAGTTCGACTAACTTCGCCATATATGGGATTAAGCAAATAGTCTGGATTGTATTGAAATGAGTACCCATTTTCGTCTTCCCATATCAATCCAGCTAAGGTGTTTTTTTTATAAACTAATCCTTGTTTCATAAAAATACGTGTTACTGATTTTCAATTTCGATTATGTCTGCATGCAGAATAATCTCAGTCAGTTTATCATCAGGCTTTTGTTGATATTGTATTGCATTATTATTTGGAACAAACTTCCACGCAGCAATTTTATTTTCTTTTTTGTCAATAATTTCGGCTATAATAATTCCAAACTTAATCGTCTTGGTTGATAGAGTAATTTTTACACCCTTATTCAAATAATTCCAAAAGATGTAGTAAGGATCATGTCGTTGTCTATTTGGGGTAAGTTCAAATCCAAACAAATGAAGCACTTGTTCAACTTTATCTAATTGTAACGTTGTTTTACCTTTTTCTAATTCACGAATAAAACGTATACCAACACCTGCTTTCACCGCAAGTTCTTCTTGTGTAATTCTATGTTTTTTCCTTTGAAATCGAATAAATGAAGAAATATTATTCATTATACATTATATCTTTAAGGGTACAAATATAATTAAAATTTCATAAAAAATACCGTTCGGGTATGATGTTTATATTATTTTAAAATTTCACACCTTTCGGGTATAGTAAATTTGAGCAAAATTAAATTAATGACAAAAGTTAGGGAGTTTTGAAAAAACTATTTTTTTCAACAGCTGTTAGCGTTCAATTGAATGATTGAGGTAATTTATACCGTATTTGACTATCCAATAAACCATTACCTATTTTAATAATAATATAGTCCAATTTCTCCGCCTTTCTGGCGGAGAAATGTACTATTTATTATTAGTATCGGGATAAAACAAATTAGAATTTGTATTACGTCATAGGACTATATACAAATTCAATTTAGCATTAAAGGGTAATTATCGGCGGTTCCGACTATCAATTTTTTCTCCTTGTTTTCAATATTGCCGATTCTTCCATTACCGTTGGAGTAATCGCCTTGTTGATTTTCTTCCGAAAAATTGCTTTTAAAGAAGAGAAAAAAGAAGAACCTTAATTGACTACTACAATTTTTACACTTTTTTTGAAAACATTTGGAATTATAACAGTGGCACAATAAATAGCTTGTGCAACTTCGATTTGGAGACTGGCTGTATTTTCCAACCCCTCAAGTTTATATTCACCAATAACACGACCTAGCATATCATGCAATTGCAATATTGCACCTTCAGGTATTGAAGTGTTAAACCTCACTTGGAAATCTCCATTATTTGGATTTGGAAATATTTCAAAATCTACTCCTATATAATCGGGACTGCCATTACAATTTCCAACTGTAACAGTAATACTATCTCGGGTTTCATCAAATTTAAAATCTTTTTGTACAAGAATATACGTTGTTGTAACCTGCGGAGTAACAACAATTTGACTTTGCCTGCTAATTGTATCCCCAGTATTGCCGTTTATCCACCAATACAAATACTCATCATGATTGGGTAAGCCTAAAGGTATACTCCTTCCATGCATTATACAGGTATCTTTTCCAGCATCTGCATAATATACTGGTGCATCACATGGAAAGACTGAAACATCATCAATGAGATAGTAACTTCGATAATCGTTTGAATCCAAATATGGCATAAGAGAATTTAACAAATAAATACTTATTGAGTCATCGGGTAAAAAATTTGCAATTGTAATCCATTGTTCACCTCCATTTGCGATAAATGTCCCACTAATTTTTACCCAATTAATTGAATCTTTTAAAATGCTATCATTATAATTAATCTGAGGTTGATATGTAAATAAATTTGTTGGAAATTGTGGACTAGTATACAGAACAGAATCTAACCCTATATACATACCAATACTGTTTATAGCACAATTAACATGTTTATAAAAATCAATATTCCAAAAACCATAAAATTTAACATAGAAATGTGCTTCATAACAATTATTTATTACTAAATTTTCTTTTAATTTTATAGAAATTGCTTCTCTTACGCTATTGTTAAAGTTTGAATGTATAAATGTATAAATACCTGCAAAAGCACTTTCAGTTCTGGGCTTATGTCTAATAATTCTTTCAATTAAAGGAGCTACTATAAAACTATCTGAATACATACAAGTATTAAAGTAATCAGAGCTACAGCCCCATTCAACTGCACACTGCCAATGTTCTGAATATTCAATTTGACTGTCGTCATCAGGACACTGAGTAAATTCTTCAAAACTTGGGTTATTGACCATATTCTGAGCATAACAAATATACGAAAAGTTAATTAAAAAAATTACTATTATTTTTTTCATTTCAAAAATATAATAAGCAAAATAAAGCCATTATGACTTTATTTTGCAAAACTAATTTAAGATTTACTCAATAACTAATTTTTCGACTTTTTTATCTGAAAAATCGCTGTTTATCAATGCAATAAAATAAACACCTTTCTTGAGAGTTGATGTATTCATCAAAATTATTTCATCGCTTGATGTGTTGGTTTGTTTCAAAATTTCACGACCCTGTAAATCATAAATTATCACATGCTTAATTTCGGAAGCTCTTGCAATAGTAAGTTGATTATGAGCAGGGTTAGGATAAATGATGGGTGTATCAGTTTCAATTAAATTAATTAAGTTTTTAGGTTTAATAATTTCATTTTGATATGTTCGTCCAAGCATTATCCATGCAGTAAAAACACCATAACCTCCTTTTATATGCGATTGATTTGCAATATCCGTTAAGATCGTTCGTTCTTCGTCGGCCAGCTCAAAACGTCCTTTTGCCCAGCTTTGCAAGTAAATGGCATTGGCTGTTTGGTGGTTTTGTTCAATTAAATTTAGCATTTTTCTATTTATTAATTGACTACTACAATTTTTACACTTTTTTTGAAAACATTTGGAATTATAACAGTGGCACAATAAATAGCTTGTGCAACTTCGATTTGGAGACTGGCTGTATTTTCCAACCCCTCAAGTTTATATTCACCAATAACACGACCTAGCATATCATGCAATTGCAATATTGCACCTTCAGGTATTGAAGTGTTAAACCTCACTTGGAAATCTCCATTATTTGGATTTGGAAATATTTCAAAATCTACTCCTATATAATCGGGACTGCCATTACAATTTCCAACTGTAACAGTAATACTATCTCGGGTTTCATCAAATTTAAAATCTTTTTGTACAAGAATATACGTTGTTGTAACCTGCGGAGTAACAACAATTTGACTTTGCCTGCTAATTGTATCCCCAGTATTGCCGTTTATCCACCAATACAAATACTCATCATGATTGGGTAAGCCTAAAGGTATACTCCTTCCATGCATTATACAGGTATCTTTTCCAGCATCTGCATAATATACTGGTGCATCACATGGAAAGACTGAAACATCATCAATGAGATAGTAACTTCGATAATCGTTTGAATCCAAATATGGCATAAGAGAATTCAATAGATAAATACTTATTGAATCATCTGGTGAAAAATTAGCAATTGTAATCCATTGTTCACCACCATTTGCGATAAATGTTCCACTAATTTTCACCCAATTAATTGAATCTTTTAAAATGCTATCTTTATAATTAACCTGTGGTTGATGTGTAAATAAATTTTCAGAAATTGGAGGACTTGTATATAATATTGAATCATAGCCAACAAACATACCAATACTATTTGTTGCACTGTTGACATGTTTAAAAAAATTTATATTCCAAAATCCAAAATACTTAATATAAAAACTTATTACATAACACTTATTCGAAACTAATTTTTCTTTGAGACTATTTGTTATTGCTTCTCTATAATTAAAGTTGGGAATAAATTTTGAAAATGTTAAAATTCCTGCGAATGCCTCTCCAGTTCTTGGACTATGTTTTATAATATTTTCCATAAAACACTCAGGACAAGCATCAATAATGGTATTAGTAAACATACATTTATGAAAGTAATCAGAGCTGAACTCATATTCTACAGAATTGTGCCAGTTAATAGCATTTTCAATTTGACTCCATTCATTAGGACATAAGAGATATTCTTCAAAACTTGGGTTATTAACCATATTCTGAGCATAACAAATATACGAAAAGTTAATTAAAAAAATTACTGTTATTTTTTTCATTTCAAAAATATAAAAAGCAAAATAAGCCATAATGGCTTATTTTGCAAAACTAATTTAAGATTTACTCAATAACTAATTTTTCGACTTTTTTATCTGAAAAATCGCTGTTTATCAATGCAATAAAATAAACACCTTTCTTGAGAGTTGATGTATTCATCAAAATTATTTCATCGCTTGATGTGTTGGTTTGTTTCAAAATTTCACGACCCTGTAAATCATAAATTATCACATGCTTAATTTCGGAAGCTCTTGCAATAGTAAGTTGATTATGAGCAGGGTTAGGATAAATGATGGGTGTATCAGTTTCAATTAAATTAATTAAGTTTTTAGGGTTGATAATCTCATTTTGATATGTTCGACCAAGCATTATCCATGCAGTAAACACACCATAACCACCTTTTATATGTGGTTGATTTGCTATATCCAACAGAATAACTTTTTCTTCATCTGTCAGTTCAAAACGACCTTTTGCCCAGCTTTGCAAGTAAATGGCATTGGCTGTTTGATGGTTTTGTTCAATTAAATTCACTGGCGAAATTGACCGATTTGCTACTATGGCTTCTTCTATACGATTTTCAGAAATTAATTTGTCTATTTTATAAAACTGCTCAATGGATGTGCTTTGCATTATGCTATTAATTGGATAATTGTTTTCCACATCAGCATTAACTTGTAGTTCTCTATAATTGCAAGTAGCCTGATAATAAAGGTTTTCATCCGAATCAATTGTGAAATTTTCGGTATTTAAAATATCTTCACTCTCGGCACCATTACTCATTCCATTACCAAAGCCACCATTAACTGGAATCCAAATAATACCATCATAACCAGGACATGATTGTGGGGCTGGATTAGAAATGGAAGTTGCAATAAATCCACCTGTAACAGAATGTTCTGGCATTGAATTAAGTAGTGTATATTGTGATGATTGATTATTATTATAATCATAATACCAAGTAGTAGTCGTTGCAACAGTACCCTGTACTCTATATCGACCAATAACATAAGGGAAAGTCCATGAGTTGCGATACACCCACCGTAAAGCAGTATTACCCTGATTGCCAATTGTAGCAGCATCTAAACGCACACCATAAAAGTTCGACTCAATTTTGTTTACCAACAGTTTTGAAGACGAGCAAAGTCCGCTCATGCGAATTCCCATACCAAATTTTGTAATGGTATCCATGCAAAAAGTGGTATATGGCGAAGCGGATACATATATGCCGTTTAATTTCACAGCTTGTGCTTCTGTTGTAATGGAGTATGCTGGTGTTGTACTTACATTATTATCTTCGAGATAAGTTTTATTGCAGTTTTCAACACAAATACCTCTATAAACATTAGTACTAACATTATACGAATTTAATGTTATTGTATTTCCATATAAATAAGGTATTGACCTTTCATATCCGCCTGAGGGTGGGATTGGAATAAGACTACGGGCAAGTACATTGCCTATGAAAATCCCATCTAAGAAAGTGCCTGAAATTCTGTTTTTACGGAAAGTAGCACCGTAACACTCTTGTTGCGTGGCATTACCGACAGAAAAACCACAATTTGAAATATTAACTAGATTATTTGAATCAACAATTAACCTAGTATTTGCAAATTCGGCTAAGTACAATCCTTTACTAGCTGTATAAACCAAGTTTTTTGTAAATTCAATGTTTCGGTTTTGATTTGCTAAAATTAAAACAGCAGTGTTTTGGATTGTTGAAAATGTATCACAAACCACTTTTAAATTTGAAGGGTTTAATTGATAAATGCCAATATTACAATCGAAAAATAAGTTTGAATATCTTGCACTTGCATTATTATATCCACCAACGTTTACCGAGTATTGAGTTTCACTATTTCCTTCAATATTTATACCGTAACCGTTATTGGTTCCATATTGTACCATTTTGTAAAAAATATTATTGTAAACATTAACATTCGATTTATTAATATTCACACCAAAATCTAAATATCGAAATTGATTTCGTGTAGCTGGATTCGTTGTTCCTACTTGTGCATTATATACATTATTAATATAGATCCCATATTTTCCTCGGCTTCCAGTACGGGGTGCAATTAAATTTGATTGTGTGTTACCTGTCGCATCCGTGGTACTGAAAAATTTACAACCAGTTATGCTTAAAGGTCCTGAATTAGTAGAGTTAAGTATTTTTATAGCATGATAGTTTTTATTAAATAATGTACTTGTGGCAGTTACATACCCTCCATTATTTGAAACAATACCATTTTCAGCATCTTGTATTACAGCAGATTGAGCCACAAAATTTGCATGTGAGCTACCAACGTAAACTCCATCCCACATATAATTGCATCCTGCTTGTAATGTTGCACTATTTAATGTAAATGTATAGGGTGCATTAACAACAATTTTTGCATCTTGTCCCATGTAGAAAATTGAATTTGAAAAATTCACATTTGCATTAATTGTTGTTGTTCCATTTAAATAATAAGGTCCACTACCTAAATTTGAGGTAATTGTTTGATTGCTTAAAACAGTAGCGGTTCCAGCAGTATCGGTACAACATTTCCAAACTTTAAATTCGGTGCAGCACATCGAATCACATACCGTTACTGATACAGGTGTTCCTGCTGTTAAATGGTTATTATGCCAGTTAATTGTTACGCTTGTATTATTATTAACCGTAACATTACCAGCATTTGCTGGAGAAATTGTCCATGTATAATTACTGTTTGGAAGTGGATTTGTAATGGTGTATTGTACAATAGTATCACAGGTATTTCTGCTACCTGATACAGAATATGCTGATAAAATGGTATCGGCATTAAAAATAAATTGGGTAGTATAATTTGCATCTACTCCAGTATTAAACAAATCGTAATAAAAGGTAGCAGAAACGTTATAGCTTCCACCCATTGCATATTGATGTGGCGTAACAGCCTGAGATCCAGGCACTGTTAAAGTGCCACCATCGCCAAAGTTCCACATAACCGAATCTAATTGATGACAACTATTAAATTGGTACTCAAAATATGCCATAGGTTTACAAAACATCCCAAACAATGTTGCCGTTGGCTTAGGCGACATATGAATATTATCAATTGCAACCCAAGCAACTGTTGATGAATATTGATAAGGCATAACTACAGCTCTTGCAAGCCCAGTGAAATTTGATGTATACTCACCTATAACTGTTTCCCAGTTGCTATTATTAATAGTAAATGCATTTAAAACGTTTATTTGTGGGTCTAAAAGATTACTACCTAAGGGAGAGCCTGGACCTAGTAATAAATCAAATATTATTTGATCACAAACAGGAGAATTTGGAAACATGTTCTTGTACGACATTGTAACATCATAAGTGCCTTGTTGAATATTGAAAATCTGAAAAATACCTTCACCAACCTGAGAGCCAGATTCTTGAGTTGCCCACATTGAAGCATAACCATCATCTAGAAAACCCATACTAGGATATGCTTGTGGATGTCCAATATACCTACCCCAAGCACATATATTGTCGTTGTTACTAAAAGGATCGTCAGAATTATTGAATGGATAAGATAAATAATCAAAATTACCATTAAGTATAAATGGATCGCATAGTGTATTTGGACAAGAAACGCCTGTTGATTTTGGCTGAGGATAAGTTGACCAAAATGTAATTGAATCAGGAGTTGATGAAAAAATAATGTTAACATAATATCTGACTCCAGTTGAAATACTATCAAAGCTTAAACTTGTTGTGTCTTGTTTTAAGAGCGTTAGAGTTGAGCAACTTCCATTATAAATTGCAATACTTTGTACTAATGGCTTAGGAATTGTTGCATCGTTTACAATTACACTTGTAGTATAATTTGAATAATCTCCACCAATAAAACTAAACCAAAAATTGTTTGAAGTGGGAGTGTAAATTACTGCTGTGCCAATTGTGTCAGGCACATTATTTACAGCAGTTGAACAAGTGCTTTGTCCAAAAACAGAAACATTAAAAAATAGTAGCAGTAACAAAAAAAAAGTTTTAAACAAACTTGAAATCGAAATAAAGTGAATTAGTGCTTTGCACTCATCCACCAATTGCATTTTGTTTTTCATATTACTTTTATTTGTGAATATTTTTACAAATATAAGTAATTATTTATGGAATGTCAATACTATAATCAATCAATATTGTTAATATTGTATTATTTATAACCATTATAATTTAAACTCATGTTTATACTAGGATGTAGCTTTGTCAAATTTAAAACCAGAATCAGCAATAGAACCATTGGAACAACTAAATATTACTAAATCAATTCGTTGTGATGAACGGGAACAAACATTTAATCGGGTTTAAGTCAAAAAAATCAAGTAGTTAGAGTTTTTTTGTATTTCCTATTTAATAATTTGTGTTTAATATGTGAATTGATTAGTAATATCCATCAAAACAACATGCACTTCTTCGGCAAGTTCTAAACGACCTTTTGCCCAGCTTAGCAGGTAATACTAAATTAATAGATACTAAACCATATTCAAGGGATTTACCCATAAATCAAAATCTTCTGGGGAAATCCCATTTTCAATCGCTGCTTGACGAAGCGTTAATCCTTCATGATGAGCTTTTTGAGCAATTTTTGCCGCATTGGAATAACCAATATGAGGATTTAGGGCTGTTACTAACATTAGTGAATTTTGCAAATGTTCCGCAATTTTTTCATGATTAGGTTCGATACCTTCCACGCAATTCACTCGAAACGAGCGGCATACATCGGCTAGCAAACTTGCCGAATGGAGAATGTTTTGAATAATCACAGGCATGAATACATTTAACTGTAAATGTCCTTGCATGCCACTGATGGTTATGGTTGTATCGTTTCCAATAACTTGAGCGCAAACCATCGTCAATGCTTCTACTTGAGTAGGATTAACTTTTCCGGGCATAATGGATGAGCCTGGTTCATTTTCGGGAATATTGAGCTCCCCTAATCCGCAACGAGGACCAGAAGAGAGTAAACGAATATCGTTTCCAATTTTCATCAAGCTAACAGCACAATTTTTCATTGCCGAAGATAATTCTACAAAGGAATCGTGAGCAGCCATAGAAGATGCTTTACATTCGCTTACTTCAAAAGGTAAGCCGGTTTGTTTTGCTATGTATTCAACGGCAATTTTGTCGTAACCTTCTGGTGCATTTAGACCACTGCCCGTTGCAGTACCACCCAAAGGAAGCTCAAATAAGTGCATACAACTCAACGTGAGGGTTTCGAGTGTCGACTTCAATTGATGCCAGTACGATAGCATTTCCTGACCTAAGGTAACTGGAGTGGCATCCATCATGTGAGTACGACCAGTCTTCACAATATCTTTGTATAATTGAGCTTTATTTTTGAATGCTTCGGATAAATGTTCAATTTCAGGAATTGTCATTTCGTATACCAACATCGATGCTGCAATTTTCATTGCTGTTGGAAAAACATCATTGGTTGATTGCGACTTATTTACATCATCGTTTGGGTGAACAAACAATGGTTTATGCTCCATGTTTTTATATTTCAGAAATTGAATTCGGTTCGAGATCACTTCGTTTACATTCATGTTCGATTGAGTTCCCGAACCTGTTTGCCAAACCACCAAAGGGAATTGTTCGTCGAGTTTTCCTTCGATAATTTCGTTACAAACCTTATCAATCCAACCCTGTTTTTCTTTAGACAACACCCCTGTTTTCCAGTTGGCATAAGCAGCGGCTTTTTTTACTAGTACTATACTTCTAATGAGCTCGGCAGGCATCCGCTCTTTTCCAATTTTAAAATTCTCGAACGAACGTTGTGTTTGAGCTCCCCAATATGCTTCCGCTGGAACTTCTATTTCGCCCATTGAATCTTTCTCAATTCTTGTTTTCATACATTTTTTATTTTGAAATCAATTCATCTACTCTCTCGGGAGGTCGACAAACTACCCCTTTATACCCTTTAATCACAATTGGACGTTCGATTAGTTTTGGGTTTTCGACCAAAATTTGTATCCATTCCTCGCGACTAAACTTTTTGTTTTTTAATTGAGAAATAAAGACAGGCTCTTTTTTGCGAACGATATCCATTGGCTCAATGTTTAATAATCGCAATAAATATTCAATTTGTTGGTGTGTAAATTTGTTTTTAATATAGTCTATCACAACAATTTCTTCTGAAACTTTACTGCGTAAATCATCTAAAACCTGGCGACTAATTTTGCATTTTGGATTATGATAAAATGTATACATTATTTATAGTTGAGATTTATTATAATCGTCTAAAAACTTTTTAAGCCCAGCATCGGTTAATGGATGTTTTATTAAAGCCATTAACGAAGATAATGGACAAGTTGCCACATCGGCACCGGCTTCGGCACACTCAATAATATGCATTGGATGACGAATGGAAGCTGCCAAAATTTGAGTTTGAAATTGATAATTAGAAAATATCAGTACCATTTGACGAATTAAATCAACCCCATCTTGCGAAATATCATCTAATCGTCCAACGAATGGCGAAACGTAAGTAGCACCGGCTTTTGCAGCCAAAATTGCTTGTCCTGATGAAAAAACCAAGGTGCAATTGGTTTTAATTCCTTTGTTTGAAAAATATTTAATGGCTTTTAAGCCATCGGCAATCATTGGCACTTTAACCACAATGTTTGGATGAATTGAAGCTAAAAGCTCCCCTTCTTTTATCATTTGTTGATATTCCACCGAAATTACTTCGGCACTTACGTCGCCATCTACCATTTCGCATATCGAACGATAATGTCGATAAATATTGTCGGTACCTTTTATGTTTTCGATTGCCATTAACGATGGATTTGTAGTAACCCCATCAATAATTCCAAGCTCATTTGCCTCTTTTATTTGCTCAAGATTGGCAGTATCAATAAAAAATTTCATGTTTTGTTTTTTTTAGTAAAGGTATTATTTTAAACAAAAAAACCGATGAAATTCATCGGTTTTTAACAAAAAATAATGAACACCAATGTAATTATTTCTTTATCACCTTATTAATTCCGATTAGTTCAGAATTATTTAAGTAGCGAACAAAATACACCCCATTATTTAAATGAGATAATTGCAATTTAAACATTCCATTTGCAGAAGTTAAATCGGCAGTATAAACAATTTTCCCTAACATATCAACCACTTCAAATTGCATGCGATTGAATGAAGGAGCATTTACGTTT
Organism: uncultured Lentimicrobiaceae bacterium; assembly: GCA_964521105.1. Lineage (GTDB taxonomy): Bacteria > Bacteroidota > Bacteroidia > Bacteroidales > WCHB1-69 > JAQUGA01. The sequence goes on from CAZFPO010000012.1 coordinate 46,258, forward strand.
AACACATTATCCATTGGGTTTGGATACGAAGTAATAATTGGTTTTTGATTTTCTTCCACACCTGTTGGGCAAGCTTTCGCAGTACCACCACGATTTGTAATAAATGTTACTAAGGCTTGAGTGTTTGATAAGGGCCACATATCTCGCTCAACAATGTTTTTGTCAGGAGCAATTAAAATGTAAGTTGGAGTGGCTGGTATACCGTATGTTGAATGAATTGAAGCACCAAATGTGCTATTTACCATTGGGTATTTATATCCATTAGCGTCGGCATAGGTATTTAGTGTAGCATCGTTATCCTGACTACTAATTGCAATAAAAATTACATTTCCGGTATTACAACCAAAATTTTCAAATGCACCTTGATAATAAGGAGCGGTAGCAGCACAAGCAGGGCAATCTTTGTAAAAGAAATCAAGACAAACAAATTTATTGGCATTAAGATAGCTAAATAAATTGTGTTGATTTCCCCTTGAGTCGGTAACTGTAAAATCAACCGCTGTAGTTAATGTAGTTTGAGCAAACGAAATCAACATTGAGCTGATAAAAACAAATAAAAAGATAGATTTTTTCATACTAAAAAGGTTTTGTTAAAAAATAATAGACATAAAATTACTACAAAAAGTTGTTTGAACTGACATGCTAATTAAACCAACTAAACAAAAGTAATAAAAAAGTTATTTATGACGAAATACAAAACTTAGATTAACGGAAGTTCATCTTAGTTCAATTAATAAATGCAACATTTCGGTAATTTTATGTTTTGCTATAAATTTAATTTTCTAAAGAAATAAGATTTTTTTCAACATGGTTTTATTGTCTGAAACAATTTTGAATACATATATTCCTTTGTTAAAACCACTTATATTAATATCAAATTTCTGTTGACAGATTTCCTGTTCTGACATTAGTTTTCCTATATTGTTATATATCAAAACTTTTGTTGTTTTATTTTTCAAAACCAAATTGTTCAACTCTATTGTGATAACATCTTTAGCTGGGTTTGGGTAAATTTTATAGTCAAACATTAAGGAAGATTCTTCCATCGAATTTGGTTCACCTCCTCTATAGCAACTAGCAAAATCTGCCCATGTATTTGTTGGCGGCATTATCAGAGGTGTTCCCTTGTAAGCTGAATCACCAACAAAAGTGATCGGTATTATCGTATTTGGATTAAACAGATTACCGCTACCCAATCCAATATAAAAAACATCATTTAATAAAAAACATCCGTATGCATTGCCGGTATTTAATTTTAATGGATATTGCTTGATGATTTCACCAGAGGGAGAGATAACGTTTATGATTTTATCCATACTAAGTTCTGTGGAAGTTACAAACCAAATATTTTCATTGATATCAACAGCAACATCAGCAACAGCAAAGTAGTTTGTCCAGTTGCTATAAATAGTAGTGTAGGATAATCCATCATATTTTATTATTAAGCCTGCTAAACTTGCTGAGTATTGAAGATACAAGTAATTGCCACTTCCACCACAATTACCATAAGTATGTGGGGCTACTTGTGAAACGGTATCCCAGCTTCCGTCTCCGTTTAAATAGGAAAGATTTCCGCCACTCATATTTGTATAAAAAGTTGGACTAAATGAGCCGTTGTTTAAATTGTTGCATACCGCGAGTGATTGACCTGGAGCCGAAGTGCATACAATACTATCGGGTATGATTGTATTGCCGTCAATAATGAATTTTTGTATCATACCATTGGCATCAATTGCCCAAAAACTATTTAATCCGCAAACAATTTCTACTTTAGTTTTGATTAATGTTTCATTTCTATTCACAAAACGACTATCGATTTGTGTAGAATCATTTGAGAATGAATTAAACTGACAAAATGCTTGCATTGTAATCAAATTAGCAGAAATCGACAATACAATAAATAAATTAATTTTTCTCATAGGTTTGTGTTTTGTAAGTTTAGATACTAAAATTTACAATTTAAGTTTAAAAAAAAGTTATTCAAACATATTAAAACTAAAATGCAAGAGTATATAAAACAAATTAATATAACAGTTAATTATTTGTTATACTTTACACGTGTTGATTGTTTCATAAATACAATATTTTATCTAAAATTGATGTTTTTAACGCTTGAGATTTTTGCCTAAGGCTGATGTTAAAATATAAAAGCTAGCAACATGTAGGATTCAGTCTTAAATTTTTTCATGGAACAATTATGATGAGATTTGATTTTTTTTCTTCAAAAATTGAATTAAATGAGTCGATTATTCTATTACCTTTGTACATTGAAAAAAAGCTAAAATGCTAAAGCACAAACAAAAAAAATGGCGACAGATTCGTCTGTTTATCTTTGGAACCCTTGTTGGGTTAATGGTAGGTGTGAGTGTATTTTGGTGGCTTACTTATTTTAATAAGTCGGATTGGTATTTTACTAAAAAAATAAATAATTGGGTCGAAAACTTGTTTTCAAGTTCTGCCGAACTTGAAAACAAAGAAGCAGCATTATACAAAACCGAAAATAATTCAAATCCTAAAAAAAACATTATTGAAGAAGATACTATTAATTTGGACGAATATAGCGATGAGTTTTTTTACGAAAATTCCGAACCATTAGTCTTTTCGGATACTACTATCGACACTTCCAATGAAAACAATCAGGACAATTCAACGGAACACTCGGATGTTAGAAAAGATGAACTCTTACTTGTAAAAGACATCGTATTTAACACCGATAAAGATTTATTACTTGATTCCTTAATGGGTGTTACCAACAAAGGACAGGAAACAGTATCCGTAACTGTTGAATTTTGGGAATCGCCAATTAATTTCAGAGGATATAAACGTTCCCCAAAGAAAATCATCATTTTTGGTGCAAAAAACCATGAAAATGTGGAGTTTAAAATGAAAAACGGCAAATTAATAATGACCGATAATAACTCTAAGTATCTTTTACGATATTCGAACGTGTTTTTAAAATTTGAACCTTTAACTGCAAAGTAATATGGATTTAACGTTTCATAAATACCACGGAGCTGGTAATGATTTTATTTTAATCGATAATCGTTATGAAAATATCAAATTATCGAACAATCAAATCCATTTTTTATGCAATAGGCATCTCGGAATTGGTGCCGATGGACTCATAGAGTTACTTCCATCTATGAATGATACTGCCCATTTTAAGATGCGTTATTATAATTCGGATGGTTTGGAAGGTAGTATGTGCGGAAATGGTGGAAGATCTATAGTGGCTTTTGCTCACGAACTCGGAATAATTAAAAAAGAAGTCGTTTTTGAAGCTTTTGACGGACTTCATCAAGCATCTATTAACTCATATTCAAATAATGAGTGGATTATTGAATTACAAATGAGCGATGTATCAAAGATTAAAGAATTGGATGATAATGAGTTTTTTTTAAACACAGGTTCTCCACATTTGGTTGTTTTTGTACATAAAGTTTCGTTGGTTGATGTGGAAGGAATGGGTAAAATGTTGCGTAATCAAAAGCGTTTTGCCCCCGATGGCACCAATGTAAATTTTGTTTCGGCGGATCAAGGAATAATTAATGTAAAAACCTACGAACGTGGTGTGGAAGCCGAGACTCTTTCGTGTGGAACTGGTGTAACTGCATCGGCAATAGCAGCTAAACGCTACTACCAATTAGCAGAAAATAAAATTTCGGTACACACGTCGGGTGGAAATTTTACCGTTGAATTTGAAGAAAACAAGGACATCTTTTCAAATATAAAACTAACAGGACCCGTTCATCATGTGTTTTCGGGAAAAATCACAGTGTAATCCTACTTAAAATAAATTCCCAAATTCTTTCTTCCTTATCTAATCCATATTCTAACGGTAATTTGAGTTGAATATCTGGTGGTATTCCAGCTCCTTGAACTTTAAAATTCAGCCCTCTGAAACTCGTTACTGGCATTCGACAAACAATTCCACCTGGTAAATTAAAGGTGGTTGTATATCCCGCAGTTCCTCCTGTGTTTTCGCCAATTACAACTGAGTTTGGAAAGGTTTTTAATGCTAAAATTGAGTACTCGGACTGACTAACACTACTAGCATCAGAAAGAATAAGTAAATTGCCTTGATAAGCATTCATTTTGTTATATTCGGTATAAATGGTGTCGTTTTCGATAAACTGTCCTAAACATGTTTTGTCGGGTGTTGAAAAAATTGCAAAAGGATTTGGTTTATTCATTAACCACGAACATAATAAATCGATGGTTGAGTTTGGATATCCACGAGCATCAACGACCAGATATTTTGAATTATTTAAAA
>CAZFPO010000013.1:0-50428 GCA_964521105.1 uncultured Lentimicrobiaceae bacterium
TCTGGCGGCTTCGCCGCCAGAAAGCCCCCCTCTTTCCAATACTAAGATAAACCATTGTCATTCTGAACGATAGTGAAGAATCTCTTTTTTTTATCGGACAACAATAAATTTAAAATAATGTAAATCATTTTAATTTAATTTTTTATCAAATGAAATTAATAAAGTAACTCACCATTTAAAAAGTCTATTGTATCTTTGTAAAAAATAAAAAATGGTAACCGCAAAACGTATACACGAAGGGAAAGAGCTGGATTTTTATAGCATATCCGAAACTGCTTTATTTGAAATTCCATATTTTGATGCAAGAGTTTCGGCGGGATTTCCTTCGCCAGCAGATGATTATACTGAATTGAAATTAGATTTGAATAAAGCATTAGTACAAAATCCCACGTCTACATTTTATGTTCGAGTAAAAGGTACATCCATGATTAATGCTGGCATTGATGAGGGCGATATGTTAGTTGTGGATCGTTCGGTAAATGCCAAAAACAATGCTATAGCTGTTTGCGTTATTAATGGGGAATTTACCGTAAAACGATTAACGAAAAATGGTAAGGAACTTTATTTAGTGCCCGAAAATAATCAGTTTAAACCCATCAAAATTACCGAAGAGATGGATTTTCAAGTGTGGGGTATAGTTACATTTGTAATACATAAAGTGTAAAAATGTTTGCTTTAGTCGACTGTAATAATTTTTACGCATCGTGCGAACGAGTTTTTAATCCAAAACTAAAAAATCAACCAATTGTAGTGCTTTCAAATAACGATGGTTGTGTTATTGCTCGTTCCAACGAAGCAAAAGCTTTAGGAATTGGTATGGGTGAACCGATTTTTAAAATGCAGCATTTAGTTCAATTGCATAATATTGTGGTTCTTTCCTCAAACTATACGTTGTATGGCGATCTTTCGCAACGTGTAATGAAAACAATTAGCACGTTGGTCGACAATATGGAAATTTATTCCATAGATGAAGCCTTTTTAGACCTGTCTACCTTTAATTTATTCGATTTACAAAAGTTAGCGGTCGAAATCCGAAAAAGAGTGTTGATGTGGGTGGGAATTCCAGTTTCGGTGGGTATTGCACCTACCAAAACCTTGGCTAAAGTAGCAAATCATATTGCTAAGAAACAAGCTGATAGAAACGGCGTTTTTGTTATGAATTCTGAAGAGTTACGAATTACTGCATTACAAAGTTTTCCTGTTGAAAATGTCTGGGGGGTAGGGCGTAAGCTATCAAAGCATTTGCAAAATGTTGGAATTTTAAATGCGTATGATTTGTCTAAAGCCAACGATGCATGGGTTCAGAAAAATTTTACCATCGTAGGACTAAAAATGGTAAAAGAATTAAGAGGCGAATCGTGTATTCCAATGGAACAATTAATTCAACCCAAGCAAACCATTTGCACTTCAAGGTCGTTTGGTAAAATGATTCAGGATTATGAGGTTATTGCCGAAGCGGTTTCAAATTTTACAGCTCGTTGTGCCGAAAAATTACGAAAACAAAAAAGTGTAGCTAATTATATTTTGGTTTTTGTTATGACAAATCGTTTTCGAAAAGATTTAAATCAATACCAAAATCATATTCAAATAACGCTTCCGGTAGCTACATCTATAACCCCCGAATTAATTCACTTTGCCTTAATTGGCTTAAAATCAGTTTTTAAAGAAGGGTTTGATTATAAAAAAGCAGGTGTAATTGTAAGTGGTATTGTTCCCGAAAGTCAAGTACAAGGGTCGTTATTTGATGTTACAGATAGAGAAAAAAACGAAAAATTAATGCAATCAGTTGATGCATTAAATCAAAAATTAGGAAGAGATACGGTGTTTTTTTCGGCTCAACGTAGTAAAAAAAAGGTTTGGAAAAATAGGCAGGAGCAGCTATCCCCAAGTTATACTACCCGCTGGGACGAAATTCCAATAGCGCAAGCCAGCGAACAAATAATTCCGTATACCAAAAAATAATTATTTTTGTATAACTTTGCCTCTGCATTTTTTAATAAAATGCAAATAATTTGAAATTCAAAATATACGTTATTTTAAAAATTAAAATTTATTAATATGGGATTAACACAATGGATTGCTGATGTTGCTGTTTTAATTATTGCAGCTACTTCTTACCCTGGAATTTTCTTTTTAATGACTTTAGAAAGTATGGTTTTCCCAGTCCCTAGCGAAGCGGTAATGCCTTTTGCTGGCTTTTTAATTGCCGATGGTCAACTGTCATTTGCCGGAGTAATAGTTGCAGCTACACTCGGTAGTATTGTAGGCTCTTTAATTTCGTATGCTATGGGATACTATGGCGGAAAACCGTTTATTAATAAGTTCGGGAAATATTTATTACTCGATTCCCATGATTTGGATATCACCGTTCGTTTTTTTGAAAAAAGAGGCTCTTTAACCATTTTTATTGCTCGTTTTATTCCTGTTATTCGCCATTTAATTAGTATTCCTGCCGGTATGGGGAAAATGAATTTGATGAAATTTTCGATTTATACTATAGCCGGTGCTGCTTTGTGGAATTCCTTTTTAACATACTTAGGTGTTACGTTAAAAAATAATTGGCAATCGGTTATGAAATATAGCCACACCATTGATATTGTTGTTGTTATTGTTTTTGGATTAGTGGTTTTATATTATGGTTATAAAATTTATAATTCTCGAAAGAAAAATAAAACCAATTCCTGATTTTTTTACCAATTCTTATTCTGATTTTGATTCAGATACAAGGGGTTGCAACCCCTTGCCTTGAAATGTATACCCAAACCGCTGTCCGGCAGGGACATGATATCGGTAACGGAAAAGAAAACAAATAAAAACTTCATGCCGTAGGTATGAAATATCGAACTTAGCAGTATCTGATGTGTGATTCACGTTATTCATTTTTTAATGTTAAATTAATGAAAAATTTATATTAATTTTGCAACATCAAAAAACAATAACAATGGACTTAACCCTAAGAGAAAAATTAATTTTATTATTTCATCACGAATTAAAGGATAAATTTTGCATTAACGATTATCGTTTCGATACTGCTTTTATTGGGGCGATGTTATATGAACTCGTGCTCTTAAAAAAAATCGAAATTCAAGACGATTTTATTAAATGTATTGGAAAAAAAGAGGGGCTGAGCAAGGATTTGAAGGATATGTTTTCTCGTATTAAATCGAAGGATTCTGAAAAAAAAATCTCCTATTGGGTTGTAAAATTGCTTACAAAATCGGAAAAATATCGCAATAGAACGGTTGCTTCTATGTGTGAAAAAGGATTACTCGAAATTTCTGAAAAAAAATACCTTTTATTTTTTAAAAAGAAAACAACTCATTTGATAAATCCCGAAGAGCGAGAAAAAATTGTCAATAAACTTAGATTGTGTTTACTCGAAAGTGAGCCAGCAACATTCGACGACTTAGCTTTAATTAGTATAATTGACGCAGCAAACGTTTATCGTTTAATTAGTAGTATTAAAGGGGAATGTCCACGGATGAAAGAAAAATACGAATATTTAATTATGGACAATGTATTAGGGAGTGGTATTACTGATTTGATTTTAAAAATTAAAAACGCCTTATTTTATACTTATAATTCTTACAATCCTGCTGCCCGATGTTCGGGAAGATAAATTGAGATAAATTTGTGGTTTGGTTTTTGCACAAAACTTCACCTCAAAAAAATTTATCCCATGAAAAAACAAATAATTTTTCTTGCCATTTCTATTTTTATAGGTATGGCTAATTCTCTTTTTGCCCAAAAAGAGATTAACGCAACGTCAAAAATCGACAGAGTTGTGGTTTATTTAACCAATGCTCAAATCGAACGTTCTACAACCGTTAATTTGCCTGCTGGAACTACTGACGTTGTGGTTTCAGGTTTATCGCAGTACCTCGACCCAAATTCATTACGAGTGAGCGGAAAGGGAAGTTTTGTTATTTTGAGCCAACAAGTTCAAATTAAATACCCTGAACCTAAGGTTAATGAAGATGAAGTCATTCCAGCTCCAATTTTAAAAAAAATAGCTGCATTAACCGATTCAATTGAAAGTTTGACTTATGACATTCAAGAAAATCAAAATCGAAAAGAGGTTTATCAGTACGAAAAATCGCTTTTACAATCAAACAAAACCATTTCGGGCTCGGATACCCTAACTGAACTTCGCGAGGGTTTGAACTTTTTCAGAACTAAAATGATGGAAATAAATTCCGAACTGCTTAAAATAAATAAAAGAGAAAAAGTTCTTTACAAACAAAAAACCGAAATGGAAGCTCGTTTAGTTGCTTTACAAAACTACTCTTCAGGTATCGAGCCGAATGATGTGCCACAATTACCCGAGTCGGTTATCCGTTTTCAAATAATGTCCGAAAAACCTATTGTTGGTGCTAGTATTGAGTTTACTTATTTAACTTCTGCGGTTTCGTGGGAGCCATTTTATGAGTTAAAAGTAGATGAGGTTTCAAAACCTGTTCAGTTAATTTTAAAAGCAAATGTTGCGCAGCAGACTGGCGAAAATTGGGAAAAAGCAAAATTAGTTTTCTCTACGGGCAAACCATCGGTTTACAAAGTGTTACCAGTTTTAAATGCTTGGTATTTATCCTATTATATGCCACAAACTGTTTACACACAAAATATGAGTACTACTGTTCGGACAAAAGAAGACGCTGAATATAAAAAACCACGTTCTGCTAAAGGTGAATCAGCTTCGGAAGGAATAACTATGGATGATGCTCAATATTCATATCAATATACTCAAACAAACCAAAACTTGCTGTTTGCCGAATATGAAGTGAATTTACCATACACCATTCCTTCGGACGGTAAAAAACAAACGGTTGCGTTAATGAGTGCAACCTTAAATGCAAATTATAAGTTTTTAGCTATTCCAAAATTAGACAAAGATGTATTTTCTACCGCTTATTTGCAAGGTTGGGAAAAGTTGAGCTTGGTACAAGGCAGAGCAAATATAATTTATCAAAACAGTATTATCAGTCAAACATACATCAATCCTTCGATGGCTACAGATACCTTAATTGTTTCCTTAGGTGTGGATAAAAGAGTGGTGGTAGACCGTAAAAAAATATCCGACAAATCGAAGGATAAAATTGTTGGCAATACTCGCGAACGCTCTATTTATATCGAAATTACGGTGAAAAATCAAAATCAAACCGAGGTGGCTTTACTCTTGAAAGATCAAATTCCAATTACTACAATGCCCGAAATTAAAGTTTTGCCCGAAGAGATGAAAGATGCCATTTATGATGAAAATACGGGCGAACTTCAGTGGAACTTAACATTAAAGCCAAATGAAGTTAAAAAGGTTTCATTCCGATATACCGTTAAATTTGATAAAACAAAAAATCTGTTAAGCGAATAGGAAAATATATGTAAGCTTTAAAGCCACAAATTAATAAGTAATTTGTGGCTTTTTAGTTTTGTAAAATCAAATATTTCAAACGTTTAGTATGCAGATAAACTGCAATATATGTGTTTGTAAATTACAAACAACATTATTTGTAACAAAGTTGTTACAAACTAAGTTGTTCGTAATAAAATTGAACTATTTGATGTAGAAACATTAAAATGTTTCAGCGATGATATTGAAGATTTTGGCTTTAACAATATTTGACTTTCTGTTTGTATTAATGAAATATTTTATAAAATCAAAATAGTGCAAATAATTAACTTTCGAGTAACAAAAAAATCACATCTAACTATTGACAAAGGTTTAATTTTGTTCTATATTTGCAAGCATTATTTAAACCAAAATTATTTATTTATGATGAACATGAACCAATTCAAAAGTAAAGTGGGTAGTGTGTCTCGACTACGCTCGACAACCAACACACACACACACACACGGCAAAGCCAAGCTTTTTGAAAAGGCAGACTCTTTAAATAATACCATTAATACGAAAAATTTAATTGAACAGAACATGAAAACGGTCAATGATATTTATATTCGAACATGGGCAAAAGGAAATCTAAATATTCCTATTGCCGACTATTATACACTTATCGAAATTGCTCAACAGAGTCCCATCACTTCAGGTTTTGGTGTGATAGGAGCATGGGTAATGACACAAAGGTTTGACAATTTGGAAGAAAAGGTGGAAGGGAAAAATGCCCAAATTAATCTCAAACAAAATACGAATATTGTTATATCGCCGAATCCGGCAAAGGAACAAATACTCATTGAAGGCATTGAAGAAATTGACGAATTAATGATTTATGATGTCTTTGGTAGGCTTATTTTAAGTGTTAAAAATGAAGAGCAAGCAACCAAAACAATAAATATCTCATTTTTTAAAAGTGGTATTTATTTTATTCAGTTTAAAAACAATAAGACAAGATTTGTTTTGATTGAGAAATTTGTAGTTCTTTAAATTTAAAATAGTACACACTACTCTTAATCATAAGAGTAGTGTGTATTTTTATAAAAATGAAAAAAATAATCAAAATACTATTCCTTTTCATAATTGTGAATGCGAATCATGGATATTCTCAAAACTTAGTTTTAAATCCAAGTTTTGAAGATACATTAGCAATTTATTCTCGAATCGTAAAATGGAATGATACCGTGGCATATATAATGTATGAGGATATCGATTTGCTTACAAAATATTGGAAAAGTTCTAGGTATATAACTGAGTATAATCACACGGTTATATCGGATTATTATAGGATTTGCTATCCTAATAGCACAAAAAATCCATTGTTCGGTTCACCTAAAAATTATTTTACGAATTACCGAACTGCTCGTACAGGAGATGCTTATATTGGGCACTCTAATATGCTTTTTTGGCAGACGAATTTATATGAAAATTTTTATCACTCATGCGGAGGAGTTGAAATTGTTACGGGACAATTAAAACTAGTTTTAGAGAGGGATATAAAGTATAAAGTTTCATTATATGTGGGTACAACAAGACTTAGGTCAGGTCTTTTTAGTAATGCATTGGATATTGTTTTTGGCTCAAACTTTGAATATTTTCAAGCATGGGAATCTGATCCCGATACATGTTGGTGTGGTATGGTTCAGATTCCCTTTCCCGATTTAAGTTTAGATAGGTCTATAATGATTACTGACACTATTGGATGGCAAAAAGTGGAATTTGAATATATTGCACGTGGTAATGAAAAGTTTATCAGTATAGGAAATTTTCGCAAAAGAAAGTGTCCAGGTGGTGATTTCGATTTAATTTTTGTTGATTGTGAAATACAAGGTATTCAGAATGGCAACTATAAATATTCCTCTTATTTTTTCTACGATGATATTTCAGTGTATCCTATTGATGACCCAGAGTATCCGGCTGATATAGGCATAAAAGATACATGTATCAATAAAGGTTCGCCAATAGTGCTTGGAGGTTTGCCAAAAGAGGAGTATTTGTATTGGTGGTACGATAGCCACGATAGCTTAATTAGTAGGCAAAGCAGTATTACGGTTTATCCTACACAGGATACCAGTTTTGTATTGGTGCAAAAGGATTTTAAATTTGATGAAACACGAGATACGGTGTATATAAAAGTAGGCAATTGCACCACCATACCAAATTATAGTGGTTATGATTTTGCCATTTATCCCAATCCAAATTATGGCGATTTTCAGGTGCGGTTCAACACTGCCGTTCCCGAAGGTGCCGTGCTGGAGTTGTATGATTTGTTGGGTCGTAAACTAGCGGAATATCCACTTTCGGGCAGTGGAAATATTGCAAACATAAATGGCATTGAAGTAGCTTCGGCAATTTATTACGTCACGGTTGTGGTGCCAAATAGTTTTAGGAAAAGTGTGAAAATGGTGATAATGAAGTGATGAGATAATTATTCATTTTGAAAATTTGAAGATGAGTTGATTTGAAGATTTGAAAATGTGCTAATTATTTAATGTGATAATGTGCTAATGATTAAATTTTCTGATTCGCTAATTCTGGTCTTGGAGCGGAGTTGAGAAATACGAAAATCAGTTTCTCGACAAAGATATCAACCGTTGAATGAAGAAAAGATTGAGAAGAATGTATTTGGTTACTTCGCTTTGCTAATGTTTTTTATAACCACGAATTTCATTAGCTGTGGCTAGGCTCGAATGATTTTGATAGCAATTATGTATTCGACTTTAATTAGTTTATTTGTGGCTTTTTGCTTTCAATGAATGAGATACCATAAATAAAACAAGACGAGGAATATTCTAAATACTCAATGAAACATATTTTCGAGAAACTAAGGTGTACAAAAATGCTCTAAAAACCCCATAAATTTGATTATTTATTAAATTGAATTTCGGATTGAAAAATCATTAGAAACCTTAACATTTTTTTGGAGTCGTGATGAATGATTTTTTATACATTTGCATTTTAAAAATCAACAACATGGCATTTGATTTTGTTAAGGACAAATTTTTAGGTGAAGGGCTAACATACGATGATGTTTTGTTAGTGCCAGCATATAGTGAAGTTCTTCCACGCGATGTGGATACAGGCACTTTTTTCACTCGCAATATTTCGTTGCGTATTCCGATCGTTTCGGCGGCTATGGATACCGTTACCGAATCGACTATGGCAATTGCCATGGCTCAAGAGGGTGGGATTGGAGTATTGCATAAAAACATGAGTATCGAAGATCAAGCGAAAGAGGTGAAAAAAGTTAAGCGTGCCGAAAATGGAATGATAATTAATCCTATCACCATTTTTAAAGAGGGCAATGTTGATGATGCCTTACGTTTAATGGCTGAATACAAAATTGGTGGTATACCAGTAGTCGATAATGATGGCAAATTAGTAGGTATAGTTACCAATCGTGATTTGCGTTTTGAACGAAATCTACAGCGAAAAATTTCGGACATTATGACCACCAATGTTATTACCACCCGTGAATTTACCGATTTTGAAAAGGCTGCCGATATACTTCAAGAATATAAAATCGAAAAATTACCAGTAGTTGATAAAAATGGTATTTTGGTTGGTTTGATTACTTATAAAGATATTATAAAAATCAAAGCTCGTCCCAATGCCTGTAAAGATAGCATGGGTCGATTAAGGGTAGCCGCCGGAGTGGGTGTTTCGGGCGATATGATGGAACGTATTGACGAACTCGTAAAAGTAGGAGTTGATGCCTTGGTAATTGATACCGCTCATGGTCATTCTATGGGTGTGCTAGAAGCCACAAAATTAGTCAAGAAAAAATATCAACAAATTGACATAGTGGTTGGAAATATTGCTACATCCGAAGCTGCGCTTGATTTAATGAAAGCTGGTGCTGATGGCGTTAAAGTAGGAATTGGACCAGGATCAATTTGTACTACGCGAATTATTGCAGGAATTGGTGTTCCTCAATTAGCTGCAATTTATGCAGTTTCATCAGCATTAAAAGGCACAGGAATTCCTATTATTGCCGATGGTGGAATCCGCTATACAGGTGATATTGTTAAAGCTTTGGCTGCCGGTGCCAACACTATTATGGCTGGCTCTTTATTTGCGGGCGTAGACGAATCACCAGGTGAAACCATCATTTTTGAGGGTCGTAAATATAAAACATACAGAGGTATGGGCTCTTTGGAAGCGATGCAAAAAGGTTCAAAAGATAGATATTTTCAAGATGCTGAAGATGATGTGAAAAAACTTGTCCCCGAAGGAATTGTTGGACGAGTTGCTTACAAAGGAACTCTTTCCGAAGTTATTCATCAAATGGTTGGTGGACTCAGAGCTGGAATGGGCTACACCGGATCAAAAGATATTGAAGCCCTCCAGAAAGCTAAATTTGTGAAAATATCACATGCCGGCATCCTCGAAAGTCATCCTCATGATATTATTATTACTCGTGAAGCACCAAATTATTCAAGATAAATTATATAAAAAATCAAATTAAAAATCGATATGAAAACAAAATTGTTTATTGTAATAATCCTCTCAGCTCTCCTTTTTAAAGGATTTGAGTTGTCTGCTCAAAAAACCAAACAAACTACCAATACCAACAAAAAAACTACTACTACCACTACTACCAAAAAAACTGAAACTCAAATAACTACAACTACACAAACAGCTCAAACTCCAGTTGTCGAAAACGATCCAGTTTTGTTAACAATTGGTAACGAAAAAGTTACTAAATCAGAATTTTTAGCCGTGTATATGAAAAATAATACGTCTAAAGACACAAAAATTAAAAAAGAGGATTTACAAGAATATCTTGAACTTTTTATCAATTTTAGATTAAAAGTAAAAGAAGCTGAATTCTTAAAATTAGATACTGCCACTTCATTTATTACTGAACTTGCTGGTTATCGTAAACAACTTACTCAACCTTTTTTGATTGATAAAGAGGTGAATGACTTATTGTTAGAAGAAGCTTATGAACGCTCAAAATGGGATATTCGTGCATCACATATTTTAGTTCGCATCGACCAAGATGCTAGTCCAAAAGATACATTGACAGCATGGAATAAAATTATGAATATTCGTAAACGAATTATGGCTGGTGAAGATTTTGGTAAAGTAGCAGCCGAAACTTCCGAAGATCCATCGGCTCGCGATCAAATGGTTGCTGGTCGTCCACCTATGAAAGGGAATAAAGGCGATTTAGGATATTTTTCGGTGTTTGATATGGTTTATCCTTTTGAAACTGGTGCATATACAAACGCTGTTGGTCAGGTTTCGATGCCTGTTCGCACCGCTTTTGGTTATCATCTAATTAAAGTTACCGACAAAAAACCATCTTTAGGTAAAATTCAAGTAGCTCATCTTTTATTAAACAAACATGCCGAAGGTAATTCAGCCGACTCAATAAAAAATCTTACAAAAATTAAGGAAATTCAAGAAAAAATGAAACAAGGTGTTTCGTTTGAAGACTTAATTAAAGAGTATTCTGATGATAAAGGCTCGGCTGCTAAGGGCGGTATGCTTCCTTGGTTTGGTCCAAACCGCATGGTGCCCGAATTTGTTGAAGTTATTTACGGTTTAAAGAAAAATGAAGTTTCGGCTCCAACTCTTACCATGTATGGCTGGCATTTTATTAAACTTATCGACTACAAAGGAGTACCTACTTACGAAGAGAGCAAAAATGAGCTAAAAATGAAGATTTCGCGTGATATCCGCTCAAATAAAAGTAAAGATGTGTTTATCAATCGTTTGAAAAAAGAATACAAATTTACCGAAGATATTAAATTGTTTGAAGCATTTTATACAGTTGCTGATACTTCGTTAACTAATGGTAATTGGAAAGCTTCCAAAGCAGCAAGTTTGAATAAAGTAATGATAAAATTTGCTGATAAATCGTTTACTCAAACCGATTTTGCAAATTATCTCGAAAAACATCAAGGCGACTCTAAATCAGACGATGCTAAAGCCATTTTACGTAGTAGATACAATAAATGGGTAGAAGATGTTATTATTGAATTTGAAGATAGCCAACTTTCAACTAAACATAAAGAATTTAGAGATTTAATGAAAGAATATCGCGATGGAATTTTACTTTTTGAATTAACCGATCAAATGGTTTGGTCAAAAGCTGTAAAAGATACCGTTGGTTTAAAAGACTATTATGAAGATATTAAATTAAACTATCAAAATCCTCGAAGAGTGGAAGCTTCAATTTTTAAATTTAAAGATGAAAAAATTGCTCGTAAAAATTTAAAAACAATAAACAAAATGGTTGCCGGAGGTACAAAACCAGCCGACATTGTTACCCAATTAAATAAAAAAGTTCAAATTGTTGAGCTCGAAAGTGGAACTTATGTAAAAGGTGATAATGCCGTTGTTGATAAATTTGAGTGGAAAAAAGGAGTGTCTGACGTTGAATATATTAATGGCGATTATCAAATTGTTTATATGGATAAAGTGCTCGAAATGGCTCCTAAACCGTTTAACGAAATTAAAGGTATTGTAATTTCTGAATATCAAAATTATCTTGAAAAAGAATGGATAAAATCGCTTCGTGCTAAATATCCGTATAAAGTTGATATGGAAGTTTTTAACAGCATTATTAAGTAAGGAGGAATCCATTAATTTGAAAATAAAATTTTTATTTTTCTTTATTATTTCAATATTTATTGTTGCCTGCTCTGGACCAAAAGGAGATATTCCTTTAGCCAAGGTTGGCAACAATACCCTTTATTATTCCGATTTAAAAGTTGATATACCTGATGGTGTTTCTGCCCAAGATAGTGTCGAAATTGTTAAAAATCTAGTTCAAAATTGGATAATGAACGAACTTATGGCAACCGAAGCAGATGATTATCTCGAAAAAAACGAAAAAGACTTTTCAAAACAAATCGAAGATTATAAAAAATCCTTATTAATTTTTGAATTTGAAAAAAAATGGGTATTGGAACATATTGATACAAATATCTCTGATTCTGAAATTCAAAAGTATTACCAGTCAAACCAGTCACAATTTGAATTAAAAACTAGCATACTTAAGCTTAAATTTATAAAAGTTTCAAAAACGCAAAAAGAGAATATCAAACAACAAGCAAAACGCTTGTTGTTTGAGTCAAATAATAAAAATTTAATTGAAAAGTTTTGTGAAGATTATGCCGATAACTTTTTCCTTGACGACTCTGTTTGGTTAGTGTATGATGATATCGTTAAAGAAATTCCAATTTCGGAAGTGTTGCCAAAAGATGCTGTTACAAATAATAAAAAAATAGAAGTCTCTGACAATCAATTCGATTATTTTGTGTTTGTAAAGGAAGTTAAAATTGAAAATCAAGTGTCGCCGGCAAATTTTGAGAATGAAAATATTAAAAAAATATTAATTCAAAAAAGAAAGAATCAATTGTTAGATTCGTTATATCAAAACATTTACACTAAAGCTTCTAATTCGGGTTCTTATACTATTTATTAAATCGAAAATATGAAAAAACTTCGTTATTATGTACTACTAATATTAGTTCTTGGGATTTCACTTTCAAGTTATTCGCAAAGCGATTCGTCAAAAATTATTGATGAAGTGGTTGCGGTTGTAGGCAAAAATTATATATTATTATCCGATATTGAAAGTCAATATTTGCAGCTAAAAATGCAATATGGTTTAGCCGAAGGCGGAATGGAATTAAGGTGCAATATCCTTGAAAATATGATGTTTCAAAAACTATTAGTTAATCAAGCAATGATTGATAGCGTTGTAGTTACCGATGCTCAGGTGAATGATAGAATTGAACGAAATTTAAGATATTTCATGTCGCAATTTGGCTCCAAAACCAAACTTGAAGAATACTATAAAAAAAGTTATTCCGAAATTAAAGAAGAACTTAAAGCTCCAATAAAAGAGCAACTACTATCGGAAATTATGCAAGAAAAAATAACACAAAACATTGTTATTACTCCAGGCGAAGTTAAATCGTACTTTTTGCAAATTAATCCCGATAGTATTCCTTTAATCCCTGCCGAATATGAACTAATTCAAATTGTTCAAACTCCAAAAATTACTGATGTTGAAATTAAACAGGCTACCGATAAGTTAAATACATTTCGAGATAGAATTTTAAAAGGTGAAAGTTTTACCACAATTGCTGTTCTTTATTCCGAAGATCCTGGAAGCATGTCAAAAGGAGGGGAACTGGGTTTTTTCTCACGTGGCGATATGTATCCCGAGTTTGAAGCAGCCGCTTTTAGTTTAAAACCTGGTGAAGTTTCGCCAATTATTAAAACAAAAGCTGGTTTTCATATTCTGCAATTAATTGAGCGTAGAGGCGAAACTATTAATGTCCGCCATATTCTAATTCAGGCTAAACCATCTACCGAAAGTATGATGAAATCAAAATTATTCCTTGATAGTGTTTACACGTTGATTATCGAAAATAAAATATCTATCGATTCGGCAGCTATTTTGTTTTCCGATGATCCATCAAAAAATTCGGGTGGAATTATTATTAACCCATACACAGGCACCTCATTTTTTGAAACAGAACACTTAGATAAATCGCTTATTTATGCTGTTGAGAAATTAAAAGTTGGGGAATTTACTAAACCACTCCCAATGGTAAACGAAGAAGGTATGAACGCTTATCGTATCATTTATTTGAAAACATTAAAACAACCTCATAAAGCTAATTTAAAAGACGATTACGACCGAATTCAAAAATCAGCCTTGGAAAGTAAAAAAGCTGATGCCATTCAGCAATGGATTAGCGATAAACTAAATAATACATTTGTAAAAATAAAAGCTCCATACTCAAATTGCGATTTTGACAATAAATGGACTAAGAAATAATTTAATTATATGATTCAATTTGCAAACGATGCCGAAGCGGTAAAAGTTTTTAGAGATAAATATGAAATTTTAAAATCCGAAGTTTCAAAAGTAATTGTTGGACAAGATGACGTGCTTAAAGATGTAATAGTTTCAATTTTTTGCCGAAGTCATGCTTTATTAGTAGGCGTTCCTGGCTTAGCAAAAACCTTAATGATTACTACCATTGCTAAATGTTTGGGTTTATCTTTTAATCGTATTCAGTTTACTCCCGACTTAATGCCATCAGACATCATGGGAACAGAAATACTTGACGAAAATCGTACGTTTAAATTCATTAAAGGACCTGTTTTTGCGCATATTGTGCTTGCCGACGAAATTAACCGAACTCCTCCTAAAACTCAGTCGGCTTTGCTTGAAGCTATGCAGGAACGATCGGTTTCAATCGCTTCAAAAACTCATATTTTACCCAATCCATTTTTTGTTTTAGCAACTCAAAACCCAATCGAACAAGAAGGTACATATCCACTGCCCGAAGCTCAACTCGACCGTTTTATGTTCAATATTATCCTCGATTATCCAAGCGTTGAAGAGGAAATTTCCATTGTTAAAAATACTGTTACTAAAAATTTACCCGAGCCCCAAGTGGTATTAACCATTGATGAAGTATTGTACTTTCAGGAATTTATGAAACGAATTCCTATTGTTGATAATGTATACAAATATGCGGTAAATTTAGCAACTATTACACGTCCGGGAACACAACTAGCTCACCCGTGGGCAAACGAATATTTGGCTTGGGGTGCTGGTCCTCGTGCTTCTCAAAATTTTATTATGGCAGCTCGCTGTCATGCTGTAATTGCCGGAAAGCATGCTCCCGATATTGAAGACATTAAAGCAGTAGCTCCATCTATACTTCGTCACCGATTAGTGAAAAACTACAAAGCCGAAGCCGAAGGAATTTCTATCGAAGATATTATTCAAAAATTTATAAACTCTTAATATTCATTGTTTTAAACGATTAACCTATGTTTGCATTATTTAAACGAGAAATTTTAAGCTTTTTAAGTTCACTCATCGGATATGTTGTAATTGGTGTTTTTTTAGTGATAACTAGCTTGTTCATGTGGGTTTTCCCACTCGATTTTAATGTAATTGAGCTTGGTTATGCCAACATCGACGGACTTTTTATGCTAGCTCCTTTTGTATTCCTATTTCTTATACCAGCTCTTA
Organism: uncultured Lentimicrobiaceae bacterium; assembly: GCA_964521105.1. GTDB lineage: Bacteria > Bacteroidota > Bacteroidia > Bacteroidales > WCHB1-69 > JAQUGA01. Next base: position 15,406 of record CAZFPO010000013.1, read on the forward strand.
CTATGAGGTCGTTTGCCGAAGAAAGAAGAACCGGAACTATCGAACTTCTCCTCACTAAACCACTTACCGATTTGCAAATTATTTTAGCTAAATTTTTTTCATATTGGGTATTGCTTTTCATAGCTTTACTTCCTACACTTTTCTATTTTTATTCGGTGTATCATTTAGGTTATCCAAAAGGTAATATCGATCAAGGTGGAATGTGGGGTTCATATATTGGTTTGTTTTTACTGGGTGGTGCATTTGTTTCAATTGGAGTGTTTGTTTCATCAATCACCGATAATCAAATTGTTTCTTTTATTATTTCCGTTTTCGTTTGCCTATTTCTTTACCTTGGATTTGAATTTATATATTCCCTCGAGATTTTTGGCAAATATTCGCTGTTTGTAAAAAGTATTGGAATTAGTCATCACTATTCTTCTATCAGCCGCGGTGTAGTCGATTCTCGCGATGTAATTTATTTTTTTAGTATAATTTCTATTTCACTTTTATCGGCAAAATTATCTCTTCAAACTCGAAAATGGTAAGTTGTTACTTGACGAAGATTAGTCATTAAAACGTAATTCTGTATGAAAATAAATAAACAAAATATAGTAATGAAAAGGGGCTTGAAACAAAACAATTTAACAGTTTTTGTTGTTTCAATTATTGCAATTTTTATTCTTAACATTTTATGCTCGTTTTGGTTTTTCCGAATCGATTTAACTGCCGAAAAAAGATATTCTTTGTCTAAATCAACCAAAAATATTTTAAAAGAGTTAGATGATGTAGTTTACTTTAAAGTTTATTTAGAAGGTGATTTTCCTGCTGGATTCAAAAAATTGAGTAAAGAAACCCGCGAATTATTAGACGAATATCGCGCATATTCCGATAATATTCAGTACGAATTTATCGACCCATCGGAAGGACGTGATGAAAAAGAAACTAAAGCTTTTTACAACGAATTGTATAAAAAAGGGATTCAACCAACTCGCTTACAAGACCGTAAAGCCGACGGAGTTAAAACTCAAGTTATCTTTCCAGGGGCATTAGTTACCTATAAACAAAAGGAAATACCGCTTCAATTGCTTTCAACCAATATAAACACTCCTCCCGAAGAAGTTTTAAATATTTCTATCCAAAACCTTGAGTATAATATCACGTCAACAATTACTAAATTAACCAAAAAAAATAAATCAAAAATCGCCTTCATAGAAGGACATGGGGAACTTGAACCTATCGAAGTTGCCGATATTGCCAAAGATTTGGGCGAGTTTTATCAAATTGAACGAGTAACAATTGACGAAAAAGTTAACTCTCTCCGTAATTTTGAGTACGATTCGACAAATGGCAAAGTTAATATTTGGAATAAATATCAACTTTTAATTATTGCAAAACCTACTAAACCATTTTCGGATAAAGACAAGTTTATTATCGACCAATTTGTTATGCGAGGAGGAAGTGTGCTTTGGCTCATTGATCCTGTTTTTGCATCAATGGATAGCCTTAGGGGAAATGCCGAAACATACGGTATTATTAACGATATTAACCTCGATGATATGTTTTTTAGGTATGGTGTTCGTTTTAATTCAAATCTGTTACAGGATATGAATGCTTTGCCTATTCCTATTGTTACAGGACAAATGGGAAATAAACCACAGCAAGAATTTATTCCTTGGTATTATTTCCCAATTATTACTCCTCTGTCCGAGAATCCAATAGTTAAAAATTTAAATTCTATTAAAACCGAGTTTATTAGTAGCATCGACACGGTTGGTACCTTACCTCTAAAAAAAGAAGTCTTACTAACTTCTTCAAAATATACTAAAATTGTACAAGCTCCCATAATAATAAATTTAAATATTTTAAAATTAAAACCCGATCAACGCGAATTTACCAGTAGATTTTTGCCTGTATCAATCCTTGTTGAAGGAGAATTTAAATCGCTTTTTGAAGGTCGTATTGCTCCCGAAGTTGATACATCGAGTTTAATCCAATATGTAAAGCAAGGAAAAAAAGCTAAAATGATTTTTGTTTCCGATGGGGACATGATTAAAAATCAAGTGGATAAAATTGGTCCACTTCCATTAGGCTATGACAGATATACGCAGTTAAATTTCGGAAACAAAGAATTTTTATTAAATGCTGTCAATTATTTAATGGGAGATGACGACTTAATGCAAGTTCGTGCACGCGATATTAAATTACGTTTATTAGATAAAACAAAGCTATTGAAAAATGAGCTATACTGGAAGGTATTTAATGTGTCGATGCCTTTATTAATTGTAATTTTGCTTGGCATAGCCATGGTTTATTATCGAAAATTTAAGTATACTCGAAAGTAAAAAAATAATCAATAAATTAAAAAATGACTAAACGAAATAAAATTATCATAATTATTACAGTTCTATTTGTAATTGTAGCCACTTTAACTCTTATTTTAAGCAAAACTACAGGTACTTTCAGTCGTGAACTTAAGGATTTTGCTATCGAAGATACTGCTAATGTTACTAAAATATTTATGGCAGATAAAAATAATAATCAAGTACTACTTAAAAAAGACCCGAATGGTATTTGGATATTAAATGATAAATATATTGCAAATCAAAACAATGTTAACCTTTTGTTATATACCATGCAATATATTTCGGTTTGGTCGCCAGTTCAAAAATCTGCACATAACAATATTATCAAAAGAATGTCGGTGGTATCCACAAAAGTTGAAATTTATCAAGATACTTATTTAATCGATTTTTGGGGTATTAAATTGTTTAAAGGTGAGAGATTAACCAAAACCTATTATGTTGGCGAACCAACTATGACAAACGAAGGAAATTTTATGCTTATGGAGGGTTCTTCTACGGCATTTATTGTTAATCTGCCAGGTTTCAGAGGCTACGTTTCGCCTCGATATTCACCTTTTGAAGTGGATTGGCGTGACCACACTGTTTTTCAAACCCGATTACCTCAAATTAAAGAAATTGTTAGCGAAAATTTTGAAAATCCAAGTGAGTCATTTGTTGTTAAAAAAATGGGAAGTCGTACGTTTCAACTCGAAAGATTAATAGATAAAATTGTAATTCCCGATTACGACACCGTTAAAATTGTCGATTTTGTTTCTGCTTTTCGAAAAATTAATTACGAAGCTGTTGCAAAAGATTTATCCAAATCACACCTCGATTCACTTACCAGATTTAACCATTTTTATACGTTAACGCTTACCGACATTAATGGGAAAAAAACTGTGGCTAAAATGTATCGATTACCCGAATTGCTAATCACCGATTATCAAACAAAAGATGAAAAGGTCGAAAATGCTTATAATCTTGATAGGTTTTATTTAAAACTTAACGAAGATAAAGAAATGTATGTGGCTCAATATTTCGTTTTTGACAGATTATTACAACCGTTAAGTTATTATTTGAAAACTAAAATTAAAAAATAATTTTGGAGTTCGTTTTTTTGATATATTTGTATTTTTAAATCAATAAGCATTATGAAATTTATAGTATCCAGTTCGCATTTATACAAAGGCTTACAATCTATTGTTGGCGTTGTTCCATCAAATAGCACCATGCCAATAATTACCAATTTTTTATTTACTATCAGTGGCGAGGAGTTAATTGCCGTTGCTACCGACTTAGAAACAACTATTTCGGCTAATATCCCACTTAGCAAAGTAGAAGGTGAAGGTAGTTTTGCTATCTCGAATAAACTGTTAATGGATATTTTGAAAAATTTACCCGATATTCCATTGATTTTTGCCATTGACGAAGAGTCTTGGTCAATTAAAATAACGGCTAACGAAGGTGAGTATAATTTAGTTGGGTTTGATGGTGATGAATTTCCCAAATATCCCGTACTTGAAGGTTCATCATCGCTTATTATTAAAGCAGGAATTCTAAAAAAAGCAATTAATAAAACAATTTTTGCTGTTGGTAACGACGAAATGCGTCCTGCTATGAGTGGCGTATATTTAGAGTTAACCGATGAATCTCTGACTTTTGTTGCTACCGATGCTCATAAATTGGTTCGTTTTCGCCGTCAAGATTTAAAATCTGAGGTTAATGCATCAATCATTTTACCTAAAAAACCACTAAATCAAATAAAAAATAATCTTCCCGAAGATGATGTTGATGTTGTGCTAAATTATACAGCTACAAATATTCATTTTAATTTAGGTAATATAAACCTTGTTGCTCGGCTAATCGAAGGTAGATATCCTAACTACTCGGCTGTAATACCAGCTAATAATCCTAATGTGTTAACTATCGATAGACTTTCATTACTTTTAGCCATTAAGCGGGTATCAGTTTTTGCTAACCAATCAACCATGCAAATCCGTTTTAAACTATCTAACGAAGAGTTGTATATAAGTGCCGAAGATTTAGAATACTCGAATTTTGCACAAGAAAAAATGGCTTGCTCATACAATGGCGAAGAAATGGAAATAGGCTTTAACGCACGATTTATTATCGAAATGTTGTCTAATATCGAAAGCCAAGAGGTTCGTATTGATATGTCGCAACCAAATCGTCCAGGTATAATATATCCTATCGAAGATGCTTCCGATGTGGAAGATATTTTGATGCTCGTTATGCCAGTGATGCTTAAAAATGCTTAATAATTAATTGTTGTCCGTTGTCCTAAGTCTCTGACTTCGGACAACGAAATAAATAAAAAAAACCTCCTAAGAGGTTTTTTTTATACTTAATTTCTTAGCGTATCTTTCTGTATTTGGTTATTTGCTATTTGATTTGAATATCTATCAATAAGAGGTTTCATCCGATTAAAAATATTATTAGCCCAATTTTTAGCTTCAATTCCACATAAATGTTCCATGTTTAAACTATCCGAACCCACAATATCATCACTTCGTACAAAGAATATATTGTTTTTTACAACTGCTTGTTGAATAGTTTTTACCCTTATGCCAATCTTTTTACATTTCATTGGACCAACCCAAACTATTTGAGACGTTGGTGAATTTTCCTTGATAATATTAATTAATCCTTGATGATTGTTCGTTAAATTACTCCCTAAAGCAACAATTACAATGTCTGGACTGATTTCGGTTAAAACACCTTCTAAATGTCCTTTGTATTTTTTTCCAATAATTTCGTTTGTTTTGTGGTTTTGGTATTCTAATTTTCGGATTTTATTAATTGAAGATATTTTTTCGTTATGAATACTCTCGCGTATAATATACCCGCAACAATTGTTTTTCATGGGGTAAGTAAATGTTGCCGAACCAGCTCCACCTATTGAAATGGATAAAATGTCAAAGAAACCTGTTTCGTGTAAGTTTAATTGTAAAAAATCGCCAAATTGCCCCATTAAATGAGAATCGCCTAACATTAGTATACGAGCTGTGGAGCTTGAACTATCACTAATACTTCGTTTTATTATTTGTTCGGTAGACACTTGTGTTATATTACTTTGAGGTACTTCATCAGGATTAAAATCTCCTTTTGATGAATCAATTTTAGTATTTGCTTTTTGAAAGCATTCGCTTGTATATGCTGCTTTAATGGAATCTTCTGTATTATTGGAAAATATAATGCTAGTGCGTGTAGTGATATTACCAAATAAAATTACTATTATCGACAATGCAGAAATCGAAAATAAAATGCTAATTATCAATATAATATTTTTTTTATTGAGTTTTAATTTCATAAATTAAGATAATTGTAATTGAAGATAGAGTAATATAATAGAAATTACAAATGTAAATATTGTTGTAATAATTCCTGCTTTAAAAAATTCCATAAATTTAATTTCAATATTTTGTTTTCGGGCAATTTCTAAAACAATTAAATTTACCATTGCTCCAATTATTGTAGCATTTCCTGCCAACGTGGAAGCCGAAGCTAGCGAAAGCCAAATAATAGCACCGCTACTTTCATTTATCAAAGGCAACATCGCTATTGTGTATGGTACATTGCTAATTATTTGCGACATTATAAGTGCACTTGAATGGACAAAACCAATACCTTTGATATCATTTGAAAGAATGTTTAATTCTTTCAAATAATTTAATAATCCAATTTTATCAATACTAAAAACAACAATAAAAAGTGATGCGAAAAAAAGTAATAAAACCCAATCCACTCCTTTAATAATTTCCGAAGGACGCGATTTGCCTGAAAGCAATATTAATGATCCACCAACTAATGCAATCAATGGTATTGATAATTCGAAAAATTTACCTACAAAAAATAATATTATAACTAATAAAAAAATGGGTAATGAAAACTTCATGTTTTTTATTTCGTATGTTTTGCTATGGTTGCTATAAGTTAGTTTTTTTAAAACTGAAAAATCATTTGGATATATCCATTTAATAACATAAACAATAAAAATTAATCCAATTATAGAGATAGGCATTAAATGCAATAAGAAGGTAGTATAATCAATTCCCGATTTAATACCAATTAACATGTTTTGAGGGTTTCCAGTTAATGTCATAACACTTCCAACATTAGCCGCTAATATTTCGGCTATTAAGTATGGGATAGGGTTTAGTTTATTTCTTGAACAGATATTAATAATTATTGGAGTAATCATAAAAACAATTACATCATTAACCATAAAAGCACTGCCAAATCCCGCTGTAAAAACAGTTATCCAAAGAAATGATAAGGGAGTTTTTGCCAACACTAGTGTTTTATCTGAGATTAAATTGAAAAAACCATCTAACTGAAGCGAACCAATGATTAACATCATACCAAGCAATAGTGCGATGGTGTTGAAATCAATTGCCATTATTGCTTCATCAAAGCTAATAACACCAAAAAGCATCATCGCAACCGCTCCAAAAAAAGCAGCAGATGGTCGGTCAATATTAATCCAAGGCAATCTTGTAAAAATAATTCCAATGTAAGTAATAATGAAAATTATCAGTGCGATAATTTGGATAGAATTCATGTAATAAAAACTTTTTGCAAATGTAGAACTTTTTCGACTTTGTATGCGATAGCATGCAATAGTTTAAAATATTTTTATTCAAAAAAGGCTAAAGCATCGGCAACCACAAAAGTGCTTCCTCCTATAAAAATTATATCACTTTTTTGTGCCAAATTCATTGCTGATTTTATAGCTTCTTCTACACTAATATATGATTTTCCGTTCAATCCAACTAAAATTGCTTTTTCTCGAAGTTCATCTGAATCCAATGCTCTTGGGATGTTAGCTTTGCAAAAATAATAAATAGCATTTTTGGGGAATAGCGTTAGAATTTCATTTATATTTTTATCGTTTACAGTTCCTAAAACAATATGTAGTTGGGTGCAAGGAATTTTCATTAATTTTGGAATCGTCATGGATAATCCATGAAAATTGTGTCCAGTATCACATATTATTAAAGGATTTTCTTGTATTTTTTGCCAACGTCCTTTAAAACCGGTATTTATGATTACATTTTTAATACCATCTATTAATGAGTTGTTAGTGATAGAAAATAACGAATTACTGTTAATGATTTCGATACTAGATAAAACAGTTGCTATGTTTTGTATTTGATAATCACCAGCAAGTGGGGATTCAATGGAAATGGTTTTGGAATTTATTCGAGCAACCATTTTTCTGACAAAAATTGAATGTGGTTCAATGTCTTCAATTTCTACTAAATTTTCAGCATAATTTATTATTGAGCTACATTCTTTAGCTTTATGGTCAAAAACTTGTTTGCTTTCGGGATTGGTTTCACCAATAACAACGGGAATATTTTGTTTAATAATTCCAGCCTTTTCAAAAGCAATTTGTGAGAGGGAACTTCCTAGAAATTGGGTGTGGTCGAGTCCGATATTAGTTATTATAGATAGGATAGGAGTGATTACATTTGTGGAATCTAATCGACCGCCCATGCCAACTTCAATTATGGCGATATCTACTTTTTCATTTGAGAAGTAATCAAAAGCCATTCCTACTGTCATTTCAAAAAATGAGGGTTTAATACGTTCAAAATCTGATTTATATTTTTCAACAAATTCGCAAACCGCATCCTTAGAAATAGGGATTCCATTAATTCTGATACGTTCTCTGAAATCAGTTAAATGAGGGGAAGTGTATAAACCAACCTTATAACCTGCTTCCTGAAAAATAGAGGCTAATAAATGCGATACTGAGCCTTTGCCGTTCGTTCCAGCTACGTGTATGCTTTTAAAGTTTCTATAGGGGTGCTTTACTACATCCATGGGGGCATTAGTGTTTTCTAAATCGGCTTTGTAGGCTGCTGCTCCTATTCGTTGATACATTGGTAAACTTTCAAAGAGATAATGGATAGTTTCTTGATAATTCATTGGTCATTAGTTTAAAAAAAAAACTGTCATTTAAATTAAAAATGACAGTTTTAGTAATTATGAAAAAAATTAGATGATAATATAGGTTATGGTACCCATTTGAATTTCGGCAGCGTCGGGTTTAGCATCAAATTTTGATTTTAAAGCAAAATCTTCACAAACTCGCCAAACTTGTGAGTTGGCAATTGTTGTTCCTCTAGAAATTGCTTCGGCATCAACTACATTCCCTTCTCGGTCAACTTTTATACGCACTACTACTTTGCCTTGAGCATTTGTAATTTTTGGAGTTGGTAATGAGCGAGCTTTACGTCCATTTAAACTAAACGAGGGTCCCGAATCGTGTCCAATACCCGAGCCGTCTCCATCACCTTGCCCAGTGCCTTTTCCTGGACCTGTGCCCGAACCATCACCATTTCCATTTCCGTTTCCGTTCCCATTTCCAGCCTTGCTGTTATTTCCAGGTTTGTAAATAAATTTAGGGTCAATTACTTGTTCTTTAACTTCTTTAACTTCGGTAGTAACCTTATTTGTTTTGTTATTATTTAACGAAACAGCGTCTTCCGAATTTTGAGTAGCGTAATTGTTATTATTAGGTACAGGTTTAGTAATTTCAACTGGTGCTGATGAACCGCCACCGCCTCCACCTAAATCAATTTCTATTCCTTCTTCTTGTGGAAGTGGGAGTGGAGTTTTAAAACCAAATAAAAACAAAAAACAGATTAACAACAACGCGTGAAACGCAAATGTGGCAATAATACCTTTAATATCGTTTTTACTTAGCTTTTTCATGGCTTTACTCTTTAGGTTTAGTGGCTAAAATAAGTTTATATTTTTTACCTGTATTTTCATTTATGGTATTAATAGCATCAATAACAATAACAATATTTTGAACCGAAACTGTTTGATCAGCACGCAATACTACTGTCGCATCAAATTCTTCGGATGCAAGTTTAGTAGTTAAAAGAGTGCTCAATTCTGATGGATTAACAGGTGTTTCACCTATAAAGAATTCTTCAGAATCATTAATATATACATTGACGTTTTGTTTAGCCATTACTTTACTACTGCTTTGAGGAAGTAATAGTTTTACAGCGTTAGGACTGACTAGTGTTGAGGTAATCATAAAAAATATCAGCAAAAGAAAAACTAGGTCAGACATAGAGGCTGAACTAAATTCTGTACTTCGTTTATTTCTGGTTTGAATAGCCATGATATGTTAATTTGCTGGTTCGTTTAATAAATCCATAAATTCTGTTGCACGAGCTTCAAGTTGAAAAACAACTTTTTCGATACGTGCTACTAAAAAATTATAACAAATATATGCTGTTATTCCTACAATTAATCCACCAACTGTTGTAACCATTGCTTCATAAATTCCACTTGACAATAATTGAATGTCGATATTATTGCCTGCTTTCGACATATCATAAAAAGCTCTTACCATCCCTGTTACGGTTCCTAAAAATCCTATCATTGGAGCAGCTCCGGCAATAGTTGCTAAAGCGGCAATCCCTTTTTCAAGTTTCGATACTTCTAATTTACCTACATTTTCGATGGTGGCATTTATGTCATTCAATGGTTTGCCAATTCTCATTAAGCCTTTTTCTATCATTCTAGCTAATGGAGTAGAGTTGTTTTTACAAAGTGCTAAAGCAGAATCCAACCTTCCATTATGAACAAAATCACGGATGTTATTCATGAAATTGCTCTCCTCTTTAGAAGCTCTGTTGATAGTTAAAAAACGTTCAATAAACAAATAAACTGCAATTATCGACATGATAAAAAGAGGTATCATCATCCATCCACCTTTTAATGTCATATCCCATAACGACAATTTGTCGTATTGTTGAGCTGCTTTAGTTACAACTGCTGCTGAATCGTTAACTACTTGTGTTGCTTGTAAAATAATCCCGTGTATCATAATAAATTTAATTTGTTTTTACAAAATTACTTCTACACTTGCTTGTAGTATTTTTAAAACCCTGATTTTTGTTAACAAGAACTTGTTAATAAAACGAATTTTTAAATATAAATATTGTGCGAATTATTTTCCCAAATAAATCGCCCCACCAATGCTGTTACGACTGCTACCTGTAACGGTTTTTAAGGTGTTAACTTGTTCTGATTTTCGCAATAATCCTAAAAATGCAAAAATTAGGGCTTCTTTGTATGAAATGGTTTGATAATCGGGGAGTACAATTTCCAAATTTTTCTCTTTCATTCGCTGAATTAGGTATGTATTAAATGCCCCTCCACCTGTAGTTAAGATAGAGCCTTTCTTTAACTTATGAATTTCTTTATGAATTAAAACCGAAATCATTTCTATTAAAGTATTCAAAATGTTAAATTTGTTTGATTCATATTTTGAAATTAATGGAATGAAATTATTAAAAACATATTCTCTGCCCAATGATTTAGGATAAGGAGCATAGTGATAATCAATGCTAAGTAATTCATGTAACAATTCACTATTTAGCTTTCCTTCAGATGCCAATTTGCCACCTTCATCATATTCACATCCTAACTCTTTAGCATAATAATTTAATAACATGTTTGCTGGACAGATATCCCATGCAATTCGTTTGTTGTCTAAATTTGTAGAAATATTTGCAATACCTCCAATATTTAAACAATAATCATAATTATTAAACAAAAGTTCATCGCCAATTGGAACTAGTGGGGCTCCTTGACCTCCTAATGCTACATCGGTTGATCGAAAATCACAAACGGTTTCTATGCCTGTAATTGATGCAATTTCAGCTCCACTTCCTATTTGAAAGGTGAAATGATGTACGGGTTGATGATAAATTGTGTGTCCATGAGATGAAATTAATTCGGGTGATAATCCTGTTTTAGTTATAAACGATTTTACCGAATTTCCTATAAAACGGCCAAATTCATTATTAAATTTTGAAAGTTCTTCCCCTGACATTTTGGGGGCGTTTTGTAATTTTAGTTTTAAATCGTTTGAATATTCGATAGTTTCGGCTTCTAAAATCGAATAGTGCCATTTCGAATCAATCTGGGTAAATTCGCAATAAGCTATATCCAAACCATCTAAGGAGGTGCCCGACATTAAACCAATAACTGTGAATTTTTTCATTACAAACTAATATATGGTAACAGTGATTCCATTTTAATTCCCCTGGATCCTTTTATCAAAATTATAGCATCTTGGATAGGATTAGCCGAAATATATTTAATTGCTTCTCCATTTGTTTTAAAGCATAAGTGAGTTTTAGATATATCTGCTTTCATAAACATATCACCAACAAAAATAGCCAAATTGGGGTTTATTTCTTCAACCTTTTCGATGATGTTTTGATGTTCCATTAAGCTATATTCACCCAGTTCTAACATGTCTCCTAAAATCAGCACCTTTTTATCATGATTAATGTTTTCCATGTTTTTTATAGCTTCCATCATGCTACTGGGGTTAGCATTGTATGCATCAAGGATGATTTTATTAGTATTTGTTTCAACAAATTGAGAGCGATTATTTGACGGAATATAATTTACCAATGCAAATTGAATTTCGTTGTAAGATAAATTAAAATAATAACCGATACTTATTGCAGCAAGAATATTTTTTAAATTATAAGCACCAACTAAATGAGTGTTAAATAGTTGGTTATTTGCCTTTATGGTCAAATACGGAATATTGTTAATTATTTCTCCTTGAACATCTCCTCCATTTGTTCCATAAGTTATTTTAGAGCTTCCAATTGACAATTCGGATAATAGATTAGAATCGAAATCAACAAAAAGATTTCCTTTTGTTTTTAGGATATAATCGTATAATGCTTTTTTAGTTTGAATGATCCCTTCTATCGAACCAAATCCTTCAAGATGTGCTTTCCCAATATTTGTAATTATCCCGTGTGTTGGTTTTGATATTTCGCATAATTCGGCAATTTCACCGATGTGATTTGCACCCATTTCAACTATTGCAATTTCATGAAATGGCATAATTGAAAGTATAGTTAAGGGTACGCCAATATGGTTATTCAAATTTCCTTTTGTTGCTTGTACATTGTATTTAGAACTTAATACTGAATATATAAGCTCTTTAGTTGTAGTTTTGCCATTGGTTCCAGTAATTCCAATAATAGGAATAGAAAGTGAATTCCGATGCATAACTGCTACATCTTGCAATGTTTTTAAAACATCTTCAACAAGTATGATTTTTTCATGTTCAAAAATGTTTTCATCACAAATTGCCCATGACGCTCCTTTATTAATTGCTTCTATCGCAAATTTATTACCATTAAAATTTTCACCTTTTAATGCAAAAAAAATGGAATCAGGAATAATGTTTCTGGTGTCTGTAGAAACTAAGTAATTTTTTTTATAGAGATTGTAAATGTTTTCAATTGTATTCATGGTAATAGTTTAAATAAAAACCCTCATCTACTAACATAAATGAGGGTTTGAAATTGTTTAGTTTAATTATTTTTTTCCACCGCTAATTGGAGGACCAAGACGTGCCATTGCACATCTAAATCCAATGAAATCGGTAGATTCATCTTGTTCTAAATATCTGCGTTGTCCAGGACCCATCCAATATTGTAAATCTTTCCAAGAACCACCTTTGTATATGCGAGCTTTATCGGTAACCAAAGTGTAAAACTCGTCTTGATTTTGGTTTAGAGGGTCGGCTTTATACATTTTGTTAGTTGAAGCTGTGGAATCGTATTTTGGAGGATTTGCTCCACCCCAAGTGTTTACACCGCTAGTAAAATCACCATCAACATAGTTAATATTGTCAGACTGACGATAATTTCTACGACGGTTGTTTTTGAAATCGGACACTGGAACAGTTGGTATTTTGCCAACAGAATCTCGGTCGGCAATTGTGTTTTCCTGAACATCTTCAATTTTCTTAGTAGTATAAACATTACCTCTAAAAGGACGGAAGTCGTTGGTGTAATCGCTTGATAAATTGCGATAAACATCCATTACCCATTCCGATACATTACCGCCCATATTATATAAGCCATAATCGTTGGGCCAATAAGAATAAACAGGAGCAGTAACATCTGCTGCATCATTTAAGTATCCAGCAATACCCATGTAATCACCTTTACCTCTACGCATATTTGCTACAAAGTCGCCATAAAATTTATTATCATCGGTACGAGCAATATGTCCATTCCAAGGGTATAATCTGCGTTCTAAAATACGTTCACCTAAAGTGTTGCCAATTAATCCTAACGCTGCAAATTCCCATTCAGCTTCGGTTGGTAATCGATAAATTGGAAGCAAAATACCGTCTTCCATTTTTGTATTTCTAAATTCACCTGTTACTAAATTTTGGAATCTACGGTCAGAGTTTCCTTCATATTCTTCGTAAGTTAAATAGGAGTCAGTATTAAAATAACCTTCTGCCGATGGTTCAGGAACTAATGTAATAACACCAATTTCAACCAAAATCATTTCATTAACGCGGTCGGTTCTCCATGCACAATAATCGGTTGCTTGTTCCCACGATACTCCAACTACTGGATATTCGCGATAAGCTGGGTGACGTAAATAATAGTTTACATAAGGCTCATTGTATGCCAATTTATTTCGCCAAACTAATGTGTCGGGTAGAGCTTTGCGATATACTACTGCTAAATCAGCAGGAACAAAAACTCTATAAAGCCAATGCAAATACTCTAAATAATCTAAGTTGCGAATTTCTACTTCATCCATATAAAAAGATGAAACAGTAACTCTACGAGGATTATTGTCCCAATCATACATTACATCTTGTTCGGCTCTTCCCATAACAAATGTTCCACCCTCGATTAATAGCAATCCTGGTCCTGTCATTTGTTCTTCAAATGGTGCTACTTCAAAACCACCATTTCTAGGATTATTATATTCCCAACCAGTAGTATTTGATGCAGATTTTCTGCAGGATTGTAAGCCCAAAAAACTAAAGCTTACAACTGTTGCTAAAATAACTAATTTAATTTTATTCATTGCTTCCTGATTTTTTTTCAATAATTAAATAACTAAAATGATGGGCAATTTATTGCTCTCACACGTCTTCTTTTTTCTGGACAACGGAATTGATACATAAAAGAGATTTCATGTGCACCGCCAGTTACGTTGGTAAGTTTTGAAACAGTTAAATCGTATGTATATCCAAATTTAAAAGTTTCTTGTTGAACTCCAAATAAAACGATGAAAGCATCTGGGTTTTCAAAATTTTGACGAAACCACATACCCGCAACAAATGGATAGTAATTGTAGTAAAATCCATAGTTAATTTGATGGAATTTCATTTGTTGTTGATATAAAATATTTGGAGAAATTGTAATGTCATTAATGCTTCGGTTTCGTCGGCTTTTACGTTTTATGTCAATCACATATCCTGCATGGGCAGTGTATTTTCTGGGTAATTTACTAATGCTAATAAAACCTTCTTCGGGTTGTGTTAAGTGATGAACTGCAACTCCACCAAAGAAGTTTTCGGTGTATCCTAATAATCCCGCCGAAAAGTCAACATACCCTTTTGTTAGCGAACCTGGACGAATTTCTTGTGTGTTGTAAACAAATCCGTATCTTTCATCAATCATATCGCCGAAAGTAAGATTGTCCCAATTTAATGTTTTTTGTTGGAATGTTGCTTGTAATGCAGCTCTCATCGAAAATTTACGATTTACATCTAATTTATAGGAGTAAATTGCACTAATTGCGTTTGTATTAATTGTTCCTTGTCCTGCGCGGTCGCCCATAAATAAAATTCCAACTCCACCCGATAATCTATCAAAATGTTGGTCATAAGCTGCCGAATAGGTTACAAAAGTCCCTGTAATAGAAGGCCATTGGTCACGGAAATTTAGTACCATACGAGGACAAACTGCTGATCCAGCAAAAGCTGGATTTAAGTATATTGGACTAGCATAAAATTGCGAAAACTGAGGGTCTTGGCTGTATAATAGGAAGCTTTGGAAGGTTATTGCTATAACGAATCCAAACTTTAAGATTTTTTTTACAATCATGTTATTCCCGATTTTAAGTTACAATATTACAAAAAATTTTAATTATGCAGTTCGTTTTAAAAAAAAATATGTTGTTTTTAGTTGTTCATTAACTTTTTTATACGCTATTATTATTAAAAAGTTTTATCTATTTTTATTTTTTTTCTAAAAAGAACAATAATTTTGTATTAAAATTGTTTGCTGTTTAAAGTTGTTTATTAATGCTAAGACGTATGATGAAGTTGAAAAATTGGGTTGCTTTAATTATTTTTTTTATTTTAAGTTCTTTTTCGGGTTTTTCTCAAACATTTTCTTTTAGTGATTCTTTAGTTTGGAAGCCATCTGAAAAAATTAAAATCGATGAAAAAAAATATAAAACAATTCTAAGTTTCGAAAATTGTCAGTTTGATAATCCAGGTAGTTTTGTACCATATTATGTTAATAGATTACCAGTAACTATAGTTAATGGCTCGGTCGAGAGCCAATTTATTTCGATTAAAACGGAAGTGTTAGACGAATCTATTTGTAAAATAATTGGTCTTAATAAGTTAAATGTTTCTAGCCAATTTATTGTGAACTCTACTATCTATTCTGAAAGAGGGAAACCTTATCTAAATTTCTCAATTTTTCCAATTAGATATATTAACGAAAAATTTGAGTTGTTAAAATCATTCACAATTCAATTTAATGTTTCGAACTTGAAAAATCAAACCAAAAACAGGGTTTATGCTAATAATTCAGTTTTAAACTCAGGCAATTGGTATAAATTTACGGTTCGTAATTCTGGAATTACAAAAATTACATACAACGACTTAAAAACTTTAGGAATTGACCCTTCTTCGGTTAATCCATCAAATATTTCGGTTTTTGGTAATGGTGGAGCCGTTTTATCTGAATTAAATTCGGTTTTTAGGTATGATGATTTGCAAGAATGTGCAATTGAAGTTATTGGTGGAAGTGATGGAAGTTTTGATGCCCAAGATTATATTTTATTTTATGCAAAAGGTCCTGTTGACTGGTTTTATGATCAGGCGGAGCAAAGCTTTTTTCATATTCAAAATCAATTTTCTGATTTTTCTGCTTATTTTTTATGTGTTGATGCAGGCATTGGTTCTAAAAAAAGAGTAACAATTAAACCAAGTGTTTCAGAAGCTCCTAATAATGAATTTTCAACTTTTACCGATTATGCTGTGTATGAAAAAGATTTAGTAAATTTAGCTAAATCAGGAAAAGAATGGTTTGGAGAATCGTTCGACGTAAATAATTCATATGCTTTTCCATTTCGTTTTCCAGGAATTAATACTTCTCAACAAGGAAAAATTATTTTCCGATTAGCCGCTTACTCAAATGTTAATTCATCTTTTAATATTAATGTTGCTTCTTCTAATTTCAATATTGGGGTGGCTTCTATACCATTTTATAATTATAGAGCTATAACTACTCAAAGTGTTCAGTTTTTTACTCCAAATGCTAGCAATTTTAATGTTAATCTTTCTTATAATAAGCCTCAAGTTACTTCTGTTGGTTGGCTCGACTATATTATAATTAATGTAAAAAGAAATTTAAAACAAAGTGAAGGGCAAGTTGCATTTCGTGAGCCCGAAAGTGTTGGTGTGGGTAATGTTTCACAATATAATATTTCTGATGCAAATTCTAATTCCAAAATTTGGGATATTACCGATTATTTAAACCCCGTTAGGATTGATGTTAACCCAATTTCTGGTACGTTAACTTTTAAAGATAAAAGTGATTCATTGCGACAATATGTATTATTTGATGGTTCTTCATTTCAATCAATTTTACCCAATGGAAAAATCTCTAATCAAAATTTACATGCACTTCCAAACTGCGATATGATTATTATTTCAAATTCTACATTAATTGCAGAAGCTGAAAGATTGGCTGATTTTCATAGATCGCAACGCAATATGGTTATTAATGTTGTTAATATTTCTCAAGTATATAATGAGTTTTCATCTGGCAATCCCGACCCCACCGCCATTCGTGATTTTGTAAAGATGTTTTACGACCGTTATAGTAGCAATTCTCCAAAGTATTTATTGTTATTTGGAGATGCTAGTTATGATTACAAAAATGTGTTAGGTTATAACCAAAATTTAATACCTACATACGAAAATAATAATTCAACCGATGATTATTCATCGTGGGATAGTGATGATTACTTTGGACTTTTAGATAACAATGAGGGATATCAAGCGAATGGTACGTTGGATATTGGCATTGGTCGCTTTGTAGTCCAAAATTCTACTGAGGCTGCTCAAATGGTTGATAAAACTATTAGATATTTTACAAAATCTAAAATACAACCCGAATCAATTATCCAACATTCAAATTTTGGCGATTGGAGAGCCTATGTTACAATTTTAGCAGATGATGAAGATAATAATATCCATATTTCAGATGCTGATAAATTAGCTAAAATAATTGAAACAAATTTTAAATCATATAATGTTGAAAAGATTTATTTTGATGCTTATCCTCAGGTTTCATATTCTGGTGGACAAAGATATCCTGATGTTGAAAACGCACTTAATCAACGAATGACTAAAGGTGCATTATTTGTCGATTATGTTGGACATGGTGGGGAGGTTGGTTGGGCTCATGAAAGAATATTGAAAATTTCGGATATTTTAAAATGGAATAATAAATACAATTTGCCAATTTTTATTACCGCTACTTGCGAATTTACCCGATTTGATGACCCTGTCAGAGTTTCAGCTGGAGAATTAGTCTTTTTAAATGCAAATGGTGGAGCTGCTGCTATGTTTACTACGTCACGTGTGGCTTGGTCAAATACAAATTTTAGCTTAAATCAAAGTTTGTTAAGTTCATCTTTTGCTAAAGTTAATGGCGAATATTTAGCCTTAGGTGATTTAATGAAAACAGCAAAAAATATAAATGTACTCAGCTCTTTCAATATTCGGAATTTTATTCTGCTCGGCGACCCATCTATAATTCCTGCTTATCCTCAATATAAAGTTGAAACTACTCAAATAAATGGGAAAAATATATCAACAAATACTGATACAATTAGTGCCTTTTCGCATGTAACAGTTGCCGGAAAAATTACTGATGAAAATGGATTGTTGCTAAGTGATTTTAATGGCTTGGTTTACCCCACTGTTTTTGATAAACCCTCGCAAATAACCACGCTTGTTAACGACCCCGCTAGCTCTCAATTTACTTTTCTTTATCAAAAAAGTGTACTGTTTAAAGGCAAAGTTAAAGTAACAAATGGACTTTTTAACTTCAGTTTTATTGTCCCCAAAGATATAATGTATAATTATGGATATGGGAAAATTAGTTATTATGCTAATTCTGAAAGCAGCGATGCTATAGGATATTATAATAATTTTGTTATAGGAGGATTAGATACAAATAGTCAAATTTCGGATATTAAAGGTCCTGAAATTAGAATAGTTATGAATAATGATAAATTTGTTTCGGGGGGATTAACAAACGAAAGTCCAATATTAATTGCTTATGTTAAAGATTCTACTGGAATAAATACAGTTAGTAATGGTATTGGACATGATGCAATTGCAATTCTCGATGACGATGTTAATAACAGCATTATAATTAACGATTATTACGAATCAGATTTAGATAAATACAATAGTGGTGTATTTAAATATCCATACCGTAAATTAACCGAGGGTAAGCACAAACTAACAGTAAAAGTTTGGGATATAATGAATAATTCTTCACAGGAAAGCATCGAATTTATTGTAGTTAATTCGGCTGAACTGGCAATTAAACATGTGTTGAATTACCCCAATCCATTTACTACTAATACCTCTTTTTACTTTGAACAAAATCAGCCCGATAATGCGTTAGATGTTATGATACAAATCTTTACGGTGTCAGGAAAATCAGTAAAAACTATCCGTCAATATGTTACTATGAACGGGTTCCGTTCTGATGGAATAGTTTGGGACGGTTGCGATGATTTTGGAGATAAATTAGCGAAAGGAGTGTATATTTATAAAATTAGAGTAAAAAATCAAAATGGCGACATCGCCGAAAAAACTGAAAAAATTGTAATCATATAACAATATACTCCAAAAATATTCGTTATATTTGCGTTTTAAAATAAATCCTTTTTATGAAAATAATTCGTTTTCCTTTAATTGCTTTACTATTAGTTGTATTGGCTAATAATATCTTAACTGCTCAAATATCAAGAAATCAATTACAATTAAATACAATTACAACCGCTGTCCCTTTTTTGTTAATTGCACCCGATGCGCGTGCTGGTGCTATGGGTGATGTGGGTGTTTCAACACCTGCCGATGCTGCTTCCATTCATTGGAACCCGGCAAAATATTTAACTGCAAAGCCTCAAATGGGCTTATCTGTTTCTTATGCTCCTTGGCTTAGAGCTCTTGTTAATGACATCAATTTGGCTTATTTATCAGGCTATTATAAATTGGATAAACAAAATGTAATATCTGCTTCACTTCGCTATTTTTCTTTAGGCTCCATCACATTTACCGACGAAAATGGCGAATCTAGAGGAGATTATAATCCACACGAATTTGCTATTGATGTTTCTTATGCTCGTTTACTTAGTAACAATTTTTCAATGGGTGTTACGGGTAGATATATTTATTCAAACTTAACATTAGGTCAAGTTGTTGCCGGACAAGAATCTCAACCTGGTCAGTCGGTTGCTGCCGATTTATCTGTTTTTTATCATAAAGATTTAGAAATTAAAGGTGTTGAAAAAGCAACTTTTGGATTTGGTGCCATTATTTCAAATATGGGTGCTAAAATATCCTATACCGAAACAACTACTCGCGACTTTATTCCCACTACATTGCGTTTTGGACCATCATTATCTATGGATATTGATGCTCATAATTCATTCGTTTTTGCCATCGATTTTAGTAAATTGTTAGTTCCAACACCTCCTGTTTGGGCTTTTGATGATTCATTAAATGATTATGTTCGCGACCCCGAAGGGAAAAAAATTGTTGAAAAGGGCATGAACCCTGATGTTTCAATAGTTACGGGTATGCTTCAATCTTTCTACGATGCTCCTGGTGGTTTTAACGAAGAACTTCGCGAAATAAACTTTGGTATTGGTGCTGAATATTGGTATGATAAGCAATTTTGTATTAGAGCTGGTTACTTCTTTGAAGATCAAACGAAAGGCGACCGTAAATTTGTTACGTTTGGAGCTGGTTTAAAATATAGTGTATTTGGGCTTGATTTTGCATACTTAGTACCAATAAAGCAACGAAACCCGCTCGAAAACACATTGCGTTTTACGCTTACTTTCGACTTTGACGCATTTAAAAAATCAGAAAAATAATATTAGGTTTTGACTATAATCAGAGTTGGCTTAGGTATTGATACTCACGCTTTTCAAAAGGGTGAGTATTTAATTATTGGTGGAGTTAAAATTCCGTATAATAAATCATTTAAAGCCCATTCTGATGGAGATGTTTTAATTCATGCAATTTGCGATGCACTTCTTGGTGCTGCTGGATTAAAAGATATTGGAACTTATTTTCCTGATAATAATCCTGATTACAAATCAATAAACAGCAGTATTCTTCTCGAAAAGGTAGTCCAAATTATTGATTCCATAGGTTGGAAAGTTTCAAATATCGATTGTAATATTATAGTTCAAGAACCTAAAATGGCACCTTTTATCGATGAAATGAAAATCAACATTTCCAATTTACTTAAAATAAATATGGAAGATGTTTCAATTAAAGCAAAAACTTCCGAAAATTTAGGGTTTATTGGCAGGAGTGAAGGGGTTTCTGCACAAGCAGTTGTGCTTATTAAAAAATAATTTTTACTTGTAATAGTAATTAATCTTAAGTAATATTTTCAATAGAATTGTAAGAAATTAGAATTTCTTAATTTTCACTTTACGTTTCTTTTCTACAATATAGAAAGGAACAAATAAATTATCGAAAGATTCGTCAACCTCAAACTCAAAGTTGTTCTGTAATAGTTGGAATCTCCCTCCCAGAATTTTTTCATCCATTGATATTACATATTTGCCTTTTGGCAAGTAGAATGAAAAATCTGCATTTTTATCAGTATACGTATTGTATACTTTGTGATTTACTGCTGTGATTTTTATTTTTGATAAGTCAATTTCTAAATCAGCAAATGCCGACCACTTTTCCCTATCTAAAAATACTTTTCCACTAACTTTAACACCACGTGTATATGGCACGAAAACGGTTCCATTTTTATAGATAGTAACAGAATCTTCTAAGTATGGAAACCACCCATTGATATATTCTAAACTAAACGATGACCACGAATACATGCCTTTAGCAATGTTTTTAAATTGACACTTACCATTTTGATTAGTAATTGCTTCAAATCCATTTATTCTTACTACAATGTTATCCAATACTTGTTCATCTCTGTCTTGTTTGCCATTTCCATCCACATCATAAAATGCTACACATTCTATTGAGCAGTAGTCGTTTTTAACAAGTGGTATAGGAATTCCAAATTCTTTCCTGATTCCAAATCCTAGGTTAAAACTACCGTTCCATGTTGGTTTCGCAATATCTGATTCTGGATCAGCTTCTAAATAGTACAATGCATCTTGGTTGCCTTTTTTAAACAATGACCATTCACCATATAATCTAAATCTCCAGCCACCTTTTGAATAATAAAATAGTTCGGGTAAATAATTAACTGAGTTTCCTGATTGTGTTGAATAATTATAGGATATTTGATTTTGCATAACAAATCCTTTAAATGGCATCTCCCATTGATTTCGCAATGAAACATTGATATTTTGAGGATTTTTATTGCTATTTTGAATATATGAATTTCTACTAAACGATAAATTTCCTAAATTATATCTAGCCATTAACGACCATATTTTATATTGCAAGAAACCACCTGTTTGTAAAAAGAATCTATCTTTCGTTTCTAAAGAGATAGCTCTATTATATCCAGCTTTAATATTAAAATAGTATTTCGAGAAATTTTTGGTGTCGTAATTACTGATATTGAAACCAATACCACGTGAGTGTACATCAAAATTTAGAATGCTTGATATATCGTAAAATATTATGGGTGATAGGTTAATAATTTTATTTGAATTATTAATAAATGCTAAGGTATTATTTAAACGATAACTGAAAATGGTATCGGTTCTATTTTGTTTGTATTGATAATAAATGCTTCGTAGGCTAATTCTCCATTTGTTTTTTTGATTATAATTGAGTGAAAAGTTTCCCATATAACGTTCAGTCCCGTGTCCACCAAAATCAGGAGAGTAGTATAATGCAGATACTGAAGTGTTTATTCTGTTTTTTAAGAATATTCCACCATAATTTGCACCAGCAAAATATCCGTAAGAATTAATCGTGGTATCTGAAGTATTGTTTTGGCTTGCACCAACTCTAAACCCGAATGAGTGATTTCTAATAAAACTAAATCGCGTGTTTATTGTCCCTACATTTGATGTTGTGTTATTATCAAATCGTTTACTTTGACCACCTAGTGCGTTTATATAAATTTTAGTGTTGTTAAATGTATACGAAAAACCAGCTGTAATTTGGTCTGGAAGTTCAAATAGTTTTGGACCTTGTACATAAAATAAACCAATGGTATTATATTTATTAATGTAATAATCACCTCTTATTCCTTTTCCACCTCTAACTACTGTTGAACCACCTGGTAGTCCACTGTATATATTTCCAAACTGAACATTAAATTTATCGTGAAAATATCCAACGTAATAAGTTGAATTATAAATTGCATTGGTAGTTAAAAATGGATTAATAAATGAGGTTTGCAATGAATACATTAAGCTAGAATTATTTTGGAAATCAGCATTTCCAAAAAAGTGTGCATTCAAAATTGGTTGTTTCCCTAAGATGCTGTATGCATTTATATCCATAATAACGGGTAGCACATTACTGCCAAAGGGGTTAACTTCAACTTCATTACTAAGACGAATAAAATCTATTTTTTTAGAGGATTGAAATCTTCCAACCTCAGATGGAGTTGGGGAAACGCTTCTAAAATATACCGAGTATTTTTTACTCTGAAGATTTTTATATGGGTTGAAATTTTCGAGGTCTATAAGTTTAGAATTTTTCTCATGTACTTTTTCATAAAAAATCAAGTTAAAAACGGTATCTTTATAGCTTTCTAAACTAACCGTAGTTGGTTTTCTAATATAATCTTTTCCAATTGAATCGGTAATTAAAAAGCCGTTTGCTAAACCCATTACTTGCATCTGAATAGTTTGAGTTTCGGGACCAGTATTAATAATCGAAACATTAAATGCTTTATGATTATCATTATTTAACAGATAAATTTTATTATCCGAAGTGTTTAAGTCCCATTTTAATTGCTTTTCGGTAAAGGCTGTGAATTTGTTATATCCAATAAAGTCTTCGTCTGGTGTGTATAAAAATGCTGAAAACATATACCTAGAACTACCAGTAAATCCAGATTTTGGTACTATTCGAACAGGTATAAATATTGAATCTTTAGGTGCTAATACCCAAATTTTACTTTTTCGATTAAAAGGTTGCCAAGTTGAAGGTGCTGAAATGTCGGCAACAAAACTTACTTCTTTATCGGTTTCGTTAATAACACATAATACGTTGGATACTATTTCCCCTTTTTTGAAAATTACCTCTTCGCGAGTGAAAAAAATGATTAATCCATTTTGAGCAGGAGGGCGAACTCTGTTAGAGTCTTGCTGAATAATTTCGGAGCGATTGTAATTATTTGGATTGTACGAATTTGGGTTTGCTTTTTTGGTTGAATCAGAAGTGTAATTTGGACGGTTATTTTTTATAAGTGTATCAGAAGGTTCCACAACAATATTTTCAGGTTTTTCGGGAACATCAGCTTTAACCTTTTTTGTAGTATCATTCACATTGTTTGGCGGGTCAACTTGACTATAAGCATTGAAACTAAAGGCACTAAGTAAAAATGCAATTAGTAATCCAATACAAATGTTTTTTTTAGTTTTCCCCATAAATTATACTTCAACTAAACAAAAATGTATTTTTATTTGATATGCACCTGGGCGAAAATTATAGCCCGGCTTTATTCTATAGTCAATTACAAAATTAAATTCATTATAATTTGTGATATAACTTCCAGTTGAGTTAACCGGATTACCATTACAATCTCCTGGAAAGTTTATAGGTACATCAGGTATAATATCTAAAATATCATATTGAGTGTTGTTAGAAAAAATTTGAAAAATTCCATTCTGGAGTGGAGTACCACAACCGTTATAAACTTTAACTTCAATAATATTTAATTTAGGATTATCGCCAGTATTTCCGTAATTAATTAATGTTTCCCATTCATTAGTTGGGAGTGTCCCATTGTTGTCGATATACATAATGAGTTTCCATCGACAACTTGCATTATTGGCAACAGAGTCAACTTTTAGTCGTAACATTGTTTTACCACTTTGAGTTAACCCAGTAATGTATTCTCTGGCTTCATCAAAAACAAAATCAATATTGCCAGAGGTAGTCATTAAAAATTTACTAGTGCCCGAAATAGCATCTTGGCAATTAGTAGTAGTAGGATTAGTGCAGGGAGGTTGTGCTTTTATTGATAATAACAAGCTAAATATTAGTAGCAATAAAAGATATTTTTTTTGCATGAAATTATTTTAATAATAATGTAAATTAGCTTATACTTATAAATAAATAATTAAGTTGCAATAGAACTTAATTTAAATACAATAAAACTGTCCTGAAAATTTCAGGACAGTTTTATGTGGATAATATCCTATTGGTCTTCTAATAAGATATATTTTACGTTCATGGTATATACGCCAGGATTAGCATATGAACCAACTGCTAACGCTTCAGATGTACCATCATTCAAACCTGCAGCTGGGAAAACAGCTGGTAAACCTGGAAGAATACGATAGTCAATAGTGAAATAATAATCAGTGAAATCTTGACCAACACCAGGAGTTGCAATTAAATAGCTACCACCGGGAGCACCATCATCTCCAGCAAGTGTACCAGCGTGACCTTGGATGTATTTGTCAGTTGCTGTAGGAGGAGTGTAAGGAGTTGCACTGTACCAAATACTGTTTTGACCAGCAACTACTGCATTTGCAGGCTTGAAAGCTTTGCTATAGTCAAAATTAGTTCCAGGAGTAACATTTGCTGCATAGCGGTTAGCTTCGTATTGATACATTTCCAATGCACTTAGAGGAATAGTGTTAAGTGCGTTAGCACCACCACCACCACTATAACTGATTTGTTGATCCCAGATACCGCCACCAATTTGAGATACACCTACTGCATAAAGATCCCAGGTAACAGAAGAAGAAACTTTTAAAACGGTAGCAGCATATTTAATAATACCTGCATAGTATTCTCTGATGTCGTCGAACACGAATTCAACTTGGTCAGGAGTAGTCATGTGGAGCTGCAACACTGGTTGAAGGTCCATGGTAACAGTTACGTTCTTTTCGTCAATCAACTGGCCGAACGAAAGACCAATCATGCCTAAAAAGGCAAAACTTAATAACAATTTTTTCATAATTAAAAGATTTAGTTAATAATGTATTTAAATTTCTGAACTTTTAGACACCTTCAGAATTCGGTGTTTTTCTTTATAATTCAAACTCAATTTCGGCTGCAATTATTTCTTCTTTATGACCATAATCGACAACACCGATGGCAGAATATTTACCCGGTGCTAAATCGGCTGGTAAGTCATATTTAAAAATGCGATGATATTGAGGGAGAATTGTAAAACTCTTATTCTGTAATTTTTGTTGAACTCCTGTTTTTAAGTTCGTTAACTCCAAATAGGATAAGCAATAACTTATTCCGTCGCCGGTGTTTTTAACCGACATTGTAACATTATTGCCCTTTTCGGTTTTTAGAAATTGCAATGACTGTATTTCGAGTTGATTAATTTTTACATTTGGTGGATTTTGATAAACAAAAACTCCAAATCCCATCGTAGGAATTACGCCCATTGAAATTCTGTTTGGTTGGTCTGCTGCATCAAGTGGGGGTCTTTCGTAAATTTCGTCAACTGTAATAATTGTCCATTTAGCGATGTATGAATCAGGCTCATCAGGAATTTCGGCAATCATTTTTAATTTAATTTCTTCGCCGGGTTTTAAAACAAACGATGATGGAGTAACAACGATGTTTTTTGATAAGCCATACTTAGGACCAGTTTTTATAACGGTAGTATCAGTCGTTTTTTTAGTGTCAAAATTCATCGATGGTTTGCCTGAGGTATTCATTTCAAAATCCTGAAAACCAACGGTAAATTCATGATTTTTTTGAGTATCATTTTTAACACGAATTTCTTTTGTAACGGACGTGCCTGGCTTAATGCTTAAATGGATTGATGATGGGCTTATAGATACACCCATATCTTTAAAAATAGAGTCGTTTTTATCTTGAGCTTGCAAAACTTGAACTGATAATAGCACTATTATGAGTTGCAATAAAAGGATAATTTTACTTTTCATAACCCTAATTTTTTGGCAAATTTAAAACATTTTTAAAGTGAATGCAAGTATTTTGACATAAAATAACAAAAAAAAAACAATTTTTAAATACAACAAATTAATTAACAGTTATTTGACTAAAATATTCTTTAATACGAGGTGGTTGTGTGAAATTAGTGTTAAATGAATGATGATGCATGTAGTTGAAAGATATTTATTTTATGTATTTAATTGTTTCATTGGTGCAGTTATCATGATTTATCCATTGATAATTCTCGTCTTTTTTAAACCAAGTTAATTGACGTTTTGCGTATCTACGGGTATTTGTTTTGATTTTTTCAATGGCTTCATTTAAACTTATTTTGTTTTCGAGGTACATAAAAAGCTCTTTGTAGCCAACCGTATTGAGTGCTTGCAAATGTTTGTACGAAAAAAGTTGTTCGGCTTCTTGAATCAATCCATCTTTAATCATATCGTCAACTCTTTGGTTGATTCTTTGATATAAAATACTCTTTTCACGGGTTATAAAATATTTATTAATAATGAAGGGGCGAATAGTAGGAGAATATTTTCTTTTTTCTGAATATTTTTCGCCAGTTTGGATGCAAACTTCTAAGGCACGGAGTATACGATTGGGATTTGATAAATCTACACTATTATAATATTCAGGGTCTAGAATTAAAAGTTTGTTTTGAATATAATTTAATCCAAAGTTTTGAAAATCTTCTTGAAGTTTTTTGCGAAGTTTTAAATCAGCGTCAGGCAGTTGAGCAATACCGTTACAAATAACGTCAATGTATAAGCCCGAACCACCTGTCATTATCACAGATTGATGATTTTTGAATATTTTTTCTAGTAAATTCAATGCCTCGTTTTCAAACATTGAAATATTGTAATAATCGTGAATTGATTTATGCTGAATAAAATGATGTTTTACTTGCCTTAATTCCTCAGATGTTGGAACAGCAGTGCCGATTGTCATTTCTTTGTAAAACTGTCGAGAATCGCAAGAAATAATTTCTGTTTTTAAATGGTTTGCTAATTCTATTGCTATTTTAGTTTTACCAACACCCGTAGGTCCAGCAATAATTATTAACGTGTTTTGGTTTGAAGAGTTAGATGATGATGTCATCATTTAACAAGTCGTTTTCTGAGTCGGTTGGAATTTCCTCATCGGTATCAAAATCGTTTTCGTATATTTCAGGAGTATTAATATCATCATCAAAATCAGATAATACATCATCACCAAAATCTTGTATTAAATCTAAATCACCGTCAATTTCGCCAATAATTGGAAAAACGATATTCTTTGTTTCTGGAAGTTTTCCAACAACTTGTGTGCATCTTGGATAGTCGATGCCTTGCATTGCCTGGGTTGTTTTAATTAATTCAATATTAAAAATAAACGGATTTGTGTAATCATATTCGTAGGATATTCGTTGATGAGGGTCGTCAATGTGTTGATTGAGTACCGAGTTTTGCATTATAGTTCTGGGGATTTTGTGTTTTAATGACGAATCTTCGTCATCATCATCTGTAAAGCTGTCATCATCACCCATATCTATAAGAGTAATTTCGTGTTTTCTACGCCATTTTTGATCGCAAATGAAAAATGAAGCTAGCTCACTTTGTTTAAATTCGAGTGTTTCGACAATGTAATAATGTAATTGCTCAAATGTTTGATTTGACAATATTTCAATATCCCTAATAAAGTCTTCAATTTCGTCGCTTGTTATCCTAAATTTGTAGATATACATAAGTTTTTTAATTTTTGTTTATGCAAAAATATAAAAAAAGTTGAGAAACAAATTTCTGAATTAATTTTTTATCAAATATGGGTGTGAGAATTTATATAATTCTTGATAATCAATCTATATATTATTTCACACTAATATTTATTGAACCACTATTTTTTTTGTGAACATTCGTCCTTCTATACTTGTCGTTTTTAAGATATAGATGCCTTTTTTGAATTTTGAAACATCAATATCTATGTAATAAAGTTTGTTAATATCTGTTTTAAAAGCAGTAGAGCCCAGTAAATCATTGATTTCAATTGATTGAACATTTTCAATTCCGCTAATTCTAATATTTTGATTTGCAGGGTTTGGAAAAACGCTTATTGGATTAATATTTTTTTCAGAAATACCAACAATACCATTCGCGAAATAAAGAATCGAGTGTGAGTTCATTATTTTCTCACTTGGATTATGCATTAAATTTATCGACAAAATTACTGGAATGTTATTTTGGACATTAAATAAAATGTTTGGTAAATTAACCACATTGTTTTGCTGATAAATTCGCCATGATGTAATAGTTATGTGGTGATTTATGCTGTGAAAATCATACAGTTGAACGCTATCGATTGGGATTGAATAGTCAATATTGGTATTGTTCACAAAAGCTGAAGCAACTTGATAATTTGCTGTTTCGGGAATATTATTAGAACGAAAAGTGAAGTTTGTCATGGTGCACGAAAGAGCTTCGTCGTTAAAGTAGTTTCGGATAGTGTCCACACGATTGAACATGCTTGGGATATTCGATAAGTTTGTACAACTAGTGTCTGCACATTCGCTGCTGTAAACATATGCGATATCCATACAATATCCTTTTCCATGTGAAAATGATATTGGAGCAATGGACGCCATGCCTCTTCTATCAAAAGGAATATTACCCGCACTAACTTCCGACCATTCATTAGGATTTAAAGGATTGCCTGGAAAAACAAATTTTGTTGGAATTGAACCGCCTCTGCCATTACCACCAATAGTATATGGTATTCCATCTCTCCAAAATCCCTTCATATAGCCATAATATTCAGAAGCAACTTCTGGGTCACTCATCCCCCAATCGGGACCGCTATTATTAAAGTGGATAAATTGATTCATATCGTTGTTTAAAAAAGTAACCGCTTGAACCGGTGTTCCATATTGATAGTTTGCTTGCCCATTCGTAGTGTCATCTGTTCGGCCGTTATAAAAATAATATGTTTGTCGAATGGTATCGCAACCAATAAAGTCGTTGTATGCGTATCCAATGTCAATATCTTCAAATTTGCCAACCATAAACTCCGAAAAAGAGTTGTTTTGACGGTTGAAAATATTATATTTTAAGAACATAGTTTTGCTTTGAATTTCATTTATAGTATCCATAATATAAGCCATTCCATGAACCTCAATTCCCAATTTCTGTCCTCCTGATTCGGTGTGTTCATTTCGAGCATCATTATAAATAAAATAGAGTGCTTGTTCTCCTAATATGATTGGATAATCACCATTAATTGGGTCGTAAATTCCATTTTCATTTACATCATAAAATGGTGCAATAAATGCAGGTTCTCCATTTTGAACATTTCCGTGAGCGGGCCAAGAAGCTACTGCTTCGGGCATTGTATAGGGCGTTTGGTCAAAATTAGTTCGTTGGTATTCTACTTCGCTATTGCTTAACAACCAAACCCTTTTATATTTTTGATCATATTGTACATCGTACACATTTGAAACGGGACCAGCCCAGAAATCTTCACCTACTTGTCCAAATCTCATCGCCGCAACGCATGTGTCATTATTTTGATTTATACCTGAAAACCATAAACACGAAGCAAAACCAGTATTGTTTCTACTATATTTAGGATATTCACAAAGTACAAATGCATTATCTCTTTTCCAAAATAACATTCCATCGGCATTAATTAAAGCACGATAATTCCCTTTGTCGAGAATACCGTATTTTCTGTCGATATAATTTGTTGTTAGAAAATTATTACTACTATGGTATGTTCTTGAACTTAAGAGCAATATTTTGTTTGGAATTTCAACTATATATGATTTTGCACTAGGAAGTTGTAATTCATAGAACCGATTATTATTTAAAAAACCAGCTACTTGAAATTGTCCATAATATATAAAAATTACATTTTGAATTTGTGAAAATGTAAAATGCTTTGCATTGTAATTCAAATTATTGTAATCAATTATGTTTGTAATTACTGATAATTTTTCAATGCTTGTACCATTATAAATGTATATAAACCTATTATTAAGATAATAAAGTTTATTAGTGTGAGGGTTAATATTAAGCTGAATGACATTTGTTACCGTGTCAGAAATTACTACAATTTGTTGATTGACAATCTTACAAAGAGAATCATTTCTCCAAAAATAAATGATGTTATTGTTGTCAATATCAAAATTATGATTTGTAATACTAAGTGTGTTTGGAATAATTTCCGAGTTGTTTCCATCATAGCAAACAATTCCCGCAGAAGTATTGTAGTATTGTTTATGGTTTTTGAAAATCATTCGATTGGTACTATTCAAAGTGGTTTCACTGATACCCGGTATTTGAAATGGCTGAGCAATTTCGCCAAGTTTCATTTTTTTTAATCCTTGGTGAATAAAAAAAACTGTATCGTTTGAAATGGCAACAGTTTTAACCCATGACGTATTAGGAGTGTAAAAAATTGTATCTAAATTATTATTGTAATAACGCCAAACTCCTCTAACACCACTAACAAAAACTCCATAATTTGGCGAATAGCAGAAGTCCGAAATATTACCAATGCCAATTGGGTTGGTAGGAGTAATATCTTCCCAATTTTGAGATTTTAATGGCATATTTGCCATCAAAAATAATCCAATTAAAAGAATAAATTTTTTCATACACATTGTATTTATTGAAATAATGATACAAATATATGTGTTTAAAAATGAAATGTCAATAGTTTTGTTGATTTATTTTTAATTTTCATTAATTTACCGTGAATTATTCGTCATTCATCGTAATTTATACAAAATGTTAATTACTTACTTATATATTTGCCAAACAAAAGATGAGTTTGTGATGTTTGTATTTTATTTATAGATAATTATATGAAATGGATTAAATGGTTTTTATTTATTGGATTTGTAATTTGTTTTAGTTTTAATTCAATAGCACAAAAAAAAGTTACCATTAGTGGAACGGTTAAGGATGCCGAAACTGGTGAATCATTAATTGGTACTAATGTATACATTAAAGAAACCATGAAAGGGGTTACAACCAATCATTATGGTTTTTATTCTTTATCGGTAGACCCTGGTAAATACACGTTTGTTGTTTCATTTGTTGGATATAACGACTATGTAAAAACCATTCAATTAGAAAAAAATACTACTATAAATATCGATTTAAAACCGTCAATGTTTACAACTAGTGAGGTAGTAATAACTGGCAAAGTGGAAGATAAAAATGTTCAGAGCACAGACATGGGTAAAGTTGATATACCCATTGAAACCATTAAAACCTTGCCTGCATTTTTTGGAGAAGTTGACGTGTTAAAATCGATTCAACTTTTACCCGGAGTTCAAAATGCAGGGGAGGGGAATACTGGATTTTACGTTAGAGGTGGAGGACCCGACCAAAATCTGATTTTGCTTGATGAAGCAACCGTTTATAATGCAGGGCATTTATTTGGTTTTTTCTCGGTTTTTAATGCCGATGCTATAAAATCGGTTGAATTAACTAAAGCCGGAATGCCAGCTAATTATGGGGGACGTTTGGCATCGGTTTTAGATATTTACATGAAAGAGGGTAATATGAAAAAATATCAAATAGATGGTGGCGTTGGTTTGATTTTTTCGAGATTAACGGTGGAAGGTCCGATTAAAAAAGATGTTAGTTCATTTATCGTTTCAGGTCGTAGAACTTACATTGATGTTCTTGCACAACCCTTTTTAAAGGAAACATCTCCTTTAAAAAAATCGGATTTTTATTTTTATGATTTAAATGCCAAAGTAAATTATATTGTATCACCCAAAGATAGAATTTTTGCTAGTGGATATTTTGGACGTGATGTATACGGTTTTAAAAGCCCTGAGGGGGATTTTAAAAATAAATTTTGGTGGGGAAATGCCACGGGGTCGATAAGATGGAATAGAATTATCAATAGTAAAATGTTTATGAATAATTCGGCTGTTTTTAGCGATTATTATTTTAAATTCGGAATGACTCAAGATATTTACGACTTTTCTCTGTTTTCGGGAGTGCGTGATGTAAACCTTAAATCCGATTTCACCTATTTGTTATCTCCAACTCATGTGATGAAATTTGGAGCAAATTATTTATATCATATTTTCACACCTTCAACGGTTGATGTAGTTGCTGAAGATTTGAATTTTGACATTAAAGAACCCAAAAAAATTCACTCTCACGAGATGTCACTCTATTTTAATGATGAATTTGATATAACCGAGTGGGTAAAAGTTAATGCTGGTCTACGTTACACGTTTTATCAGCACATAGGTCCTTTTGATAGATATATTTTAGATTCTTATAATCGGGTTTCTCAAACCATTTCGTATGATGATTTTGAGCCAATAGCCACGTATCAGCATCCTGAACCCAGAATTTCGACAAGGTTTAAACTGTCTAAAAATTCTTCAATAAAAGCATCATTTACTCAAAATTATCAATACATTCATCAAGTTTCGTTGAGTTCAATATCGTTACCAACCGATTTATGGTTTCCTAGTACAAGCATTGTTAAACCACAATATGCAGTGCAATACTCAGCAGGTTATTTTCAAAATTTAAAAGACAATATGTTTGAAACTTCATTAGAGTTTTACTACAAAGAGATGGACAATTTATTAGAATATAAAGAAGGAGTTTCGCCAGTTGATGACGTAAATAATAATCCCGATAACAACTATACTTTTGGTAAAGGATGGTCGTATGGTGGAGAATTATTTATAAAAAAATCAAAAGGAAAATTAACCGGTTGGATTGGTTATACTTTATCACTCACCGAACGCCAATTCCCCGAAATTAACTTTGGAAAAAAATATTATGCAAAATACGATAGAAGACACGATGTGTCTGTTGTTGCTACATACAGCATAAATAAACGGTTAACCGCTTCGGCAGTGTGGGTTTATGCTACTGGTAATACGATGACTATTCCAGTGGGCAGATATTTTATTTCGGGAAATATTGTTACCGAATACAGCGACAAAAATGCATACCGCTTGCCACCGTATCATCGAATGGACTTGAGTATTACATATTTATTGCACAAAACGAATCGTTTTGAGTCAGAGTTAAATTTTTCGGTTTATAATGTTTACAATCGTATGAATCCATTTTTTATATATTTGGAAACTACTGGTGATTTACAAAATTTTGATATTCAAACCAAAGCAAAACAGATGTCGTTATTTCCAATTTTACCTTCAATTAGCTGGAACTTTAAAATTAAATAATTAAAATTATGGAAGCAAAAAAAATATATTTCGCAATAAAATCAACCCTAATTATCGCTGTTTTTGGAGTTATTTCTTTATCCTGTGAAAAAGAAATTACAGTAGATCTTCCTGAATACAAAGACAAAGTAGTAGTTGAAGGATGGATTGATTACAATGATTATCCATGTGTTTTTTTAACAAAAAGTTCATCATATTTTGCACATTACACCGAAGAAACATTAATGGACATGGTAATTACTGATGCCTTAGTTATTGTTTCGGATTTACATGGAAATACTGATACATTAACTATAGGAATGGATACGACTTTGGCTTTTCCAATTCGCTATAAAGGTAGCAAAATCAAAGGAGAATACGGAGGTGTTTATCAATTGAAAATCATGTATAACAACAAAACAATTTCTGCTACCACAACAATTCCTCAACCATTCACCATTGATTCAGTTTATTACGTGGAACAAGATGCTGAATATCATAAAGGTATTTTGAGAATGAAATTTAAAGACCAAGCAGGAGTTAATAATTATTACCGAATTTTTTCGATGAAAAACGGAAAGCATAAAAATTTTGTACCAGCTTTAGGTTCTGTGTTTGATGATCGGCTTTTTGATGGAAAAGAGACTTTTTTTGAACTATATCAAGGGCGATCTTCAAATGTTGTTCCAGGCGATTACTATGACGACAAATTACAATATTTGAATTATTATTTTGGAGCGGGTGATACAGTTATTTATAAATATACTACCATGGATTTTCCTCATTATAATTTTTGGTACACTGCCGAATGGGAAATTAGTTCGGGTGGTAATCCATTTACTTCACCGGCACCTGTTCGTTCAAATATCGACGGTGCAATTGGTGTTTGGGGCGGTTATGGGTCGAGAATTGATACGTTTGTTGTGCAGTAATGTGCTAATGTGCTAATTGTTCAATTTGCTAATGAGCTAATTTGAAGATGTTGGACTTCGAGCGGAGTCGAGAAGTGATTATATTCCGATGATTCTACTTGCTAATTAATAAATTTGAAGATTTGAAAATGTGCTAATT
>CAZFPO010000014.1:0-11690 GCA_964521105.1 uncultured Lentimicrobiaceae bacterium
TTATCTTCGCCCGTGTTTATAATCACTCCTGCAAATCCATTGATAACTCTCGAAAAATATTGGTCAACCAAAGTACGTTGCATGTTAATATCTCGGAATAAAATACCATATAAAGCATCGTTTAGCATTACATCAAGTCCTTCAAGGGCTCCCATAGCCGCAATTTCGGGCATACATAAACCCGAGCAATAGTTGCATAAACGGATGTATCTGCCAATTTCTTCACCAACTTCGTTCAATGCTTTTCGCATTATCCTGAAATTTTCCTGAGTGGCATAAGTACCTCCAAAACCTTCGGTGGTTGCTCCGTAGGGAACATAGTCGAGCAAACTTTGACCAGTGGTTCGTATAACTGCAATTACATCAGCTCCTTGACGTGCCGCAGCTTGAGCCTGAACTACATCTTCGTATATGTTACCGGTTGCAACAATTACGTATAAATAAGGTTTTGATCCCTCACCAATGGTTTTTAAGTAATTCTCACGTCTTTCGCGGTTCGATTTTATCTTTTTTATACTTTCATTTACGTATGGTTCTATGGCTTGTTGAATTTTATCTAAAGGATTAATTTTCATTTTGACAATATCCAATTGCTCAAAAGCAATCTTGTCGGCAATTTCCTGAGGATTTAGCCCTGTTTCTATCATGGCATTGCCTAAGTAAAACAAAACACCTTGATTGAGTACGTTTTTTTCTTTCAAATCATCAACTATTACATTTGGTAGTGGTACTTCAAATTTATCCACACCATTAATTCCGATTAGTCGGCATAATGTTCGTTCAACTGCAACAGTAGTATAGTTGACCACAATTTTTTGAACATCATCAGCAATGTTTTTTGATATTTGCTTGGCTTTTTCAACTTTATTAAAATCCAAATTTAATTTAGTGTCATGCATAAGTATTTAAGTTACTTGTCGTTATATTTTTATATGTTTAAATTCATGCGATTAATTGCCAAAAATATAAAAAACTTTTAGTTTTGCAGGTGTTTACTTTAGATATTCATTTGCAAAATTAATTAAATCGGTATCAACTCCTAAAATTTTGGCAATAGTTAATGCTTGTTTTGCGTCATCGTTACCTAAATCTTCAATTATTGAATAATCCATGTAGTTTGATAAATTTTTAAAGTCGATGTTCGTATCTTTGTCAATAATTGATAACCCTTTTATTTTTAATCTCCGTCCTTTCCAAATTAAGTTGCTGTAATGGGTTGATATAATGCTCATTACGTTGTATTTGTTTAAAATATCAATGGTAGCACTCACAATTGCTTTACCCTCATCGGGGTTGGTTGTTCTAGCTAATTCATCAATTAATACAAATAAGTTTTTTTTTGATTTAATTGATTTAATTACATTATTTAAAATTAACATTTCTGATGCAAAAGAGGATAATCCGGATAATTCGGATTGATTATCTCCTGAAATTAGATAAATTTCATCTGCAATACTTATATTTGCATTAGTTGCAGGAACAAAAAATCCAAATTGAAATAAAAGTTGTGATAAAAATAAGGTTTTTAACAACACAGTTTTACCACCCATATTTACTCCTGTAAGCAAGCATGGTTGTTTTTTTAAATCGATATTAACTGCTTGAAAATCTTTGTTTTTATTTTTCAAAAGTGTTTTAATGTATGGATTAAAAAGACCCGTATAAGAAGTGTTATTGTCCGAAATCTGGGGCATTGCCAAATTAAATAAAATTGAAAGTTCAGCTTTTGCAAAAATCATATCAACATAAGCAATTGTATTTAACGATTTAAGTAAATTTTCATAGAATTTAGCTAATTTAATACTCAAATCTTCTTTAATTTTGTCTTCAATAATTGATGCCTCAATTCTTAATGTTTCTTTAATGGTTACATCACTTTCACGTTGAATTAAATTTCTAATTTTTGATAAGTTTTCATCATAACTTGAATAAATATAGAAATGTGGTATTTTTTGATTATCTGGGTCTAAAATTTTAATTACTTCGCTTAATTCGGGTAGAATTACAAATTTGATATTAATTTTTTCAAAAATATCTTTTATTTCGTTTGAAATTATTGCAAATTTTTTAATCTCAAAAAGTTCAATTTCATCTAGTATGCCGTCTTTTAGTCGGTTAATTGATGAATAAATATCCAAAACAGATTGAAGTTTTAAGAAAAGCAAATTTAATATATCAATATTCGACTTGTCGGTAATGAATTGAAAAGTCCAATTTATGTTCGATAATTCGACACTTATATGCTCTTTGTAAGTTAATAAATGAGAATTTAATAATAGTTTTTTACCAACACTGGTTTTAAAGTTCATCGAATCAATTAAAAAACTGATATCATTATTTAAATTAACTGCTTTTTTTAGATACATTCAAATATTTTTTAGTGTACAAAGTTAATTAAAATTTCTGCCAAATTAGTCGTTTTAAAATAATTAGGAATTAGAACCTAATCCATTAAATATATTTTAGTTAACAAATATTTATATGCCGATAGTTGGTTAATTTAAAGTGATATAAGCTTAAAAATGTTAGTAAAGAGATGTTTTAAATTTAATAAAAAACTATTATTTGTTAAATATTCTATTGTTTGTGCATATCGGTTAAAATAGTTCGCCAAATTTTATAATTTTGTACCGTATATTAGTATAATTATATAAGTAGTTTAATATGAAAAACAAGTTAATTACAATTGATGAGGTTGTTTCAAAAATAAAAGATGGAATGACAATTATGGTTGGAGGTTTTTTAGGTAATGGTTCACCACATGGAATTATTGAAGCAATTTCGAAATCTTCAATAAGAAACCTAACAGTAATATGCAACGATTCGGGTTTTCCGGATAAAGGGGTTGGTGTTTTAATCGTTAATAAACAAGTTAAAAAAATTATCACATCTCATATTGGAACTAATCCTCATACAATAGACCAATTTAACGCAAAGGAAATTGAAGTAGAATTTAATCCTCAGGGCACACTTGCCGAAAGAGTTAGAGCCGGTGGAGCTGGTTTAGGTGGAGTTTTAACACCCACTGGACTTGGTACAGTCGTGGCTGATGGAAAACAAATTATCAAAATAGATGATAAAGAGTTTTTGCTCGAAAAGCCACTTAGAGCTGATGTTGCTATTATTGCTGCTAATTATTGCGACGAAGAGGGAAATTTAGTATACTTAGGAACAAATCAAAATTTTAACCCCATTATGGCTACCGCCGCTGATGTTGTAATAGCCGAAGTGGAGGAAATAAAACCAACAGGCGAAATTGCAATGGAGCTTATTCACACTCCTAAAATATTCGTCGATTATATTGTAAAAAATTAAAAATATATATCATGAAAGAAGCTCAAAAATTAAACTTAGAAAAATCACTAAGTGAGTACAGTTATGCAAAAACACTTATTCCAGGTGCAGTTGCAGGAATCAGAAGACCTTATAACTTTGTTGAAGGAGAATACCCAATATACTTCGACAGTGGAAAAGGTGGTCGTGTTACTGATGTTGATGGTAACGAGTATATTGACTATTTATGTGCGTATGGTCCTATGATTATTGGAAACCGCGAAGAAGAAATTGACAATGCTGTAATTGAACAAATTACGGATAAAGGATTTTGCTTTTCGTTAACCCAAAAATTTCAAAATCGTTTAGCCGAAAAACTTCGTGAACACATACCTTGTTCCGAAATGAGCTTTTTCGTTTGTACGGGCTCAGATGCAACAACATTAGCCACTCGAATTGCACGTTCGTATACTTCTAAAAAAACTATTCTACGTTGTGGTTACCATGGCTGGCACGACTGGTGTGTTGAAGTTAAAGGCGGAATTCCCGAAAAATTATACGAAGATGTTCACGAATTTGAGTATAATAATATAGAAAGCCTTAAAAATTTACTTGAAACTCATGCGAATGATGTTGCAGCTGTAATTATCACTCCATTTGGACACCCACTTGCACACGAAATGGAAGAGCCCAAAGAAGGTTATTTGCAAGCAGTTAAAGATTTAGCTAAACAGTATGGCGCCGTATTAATTTTTGACGAAATCAGAACCGGTTTTAGAGTATCGATGGGTGGTGCTCAAAAATATTATGGAGTAACTCCCGATTTAGCTGTTTTTGGTAAAGCAATCGCTAACGGTTATCCACTTGGAGCTGTAACAGGTAAAGCCGAAATAATGAAAGAAGTTGAAAAAAATGTGTTTATCTCATCTACTTTTTTCCCTAACAGTTTAAGTTACGTTGCTGCTTTAAAAACCATTGAAATTATGGAACGTGATAATATAATTGGGCAAATTTGGGAAAAGGGAACATATTTTAATAATAAAATTGCAGATTTAATTAAAAAGTATGATGTTGGTGCCAGAATTTCGGGAATTCCTCCAATGATGTTTATTACATTCGATAAAGATGTTGAAAAACAATATAAAAATAAACGTACCGATTTTTATACTCAACTTATTCGCCGCAAAGTATTTCTTCAACCATTCCATCACGGATATATCTGTGCTCGCCACACTCAAGAAGACTTAGATTATACTATTAATGCAATTGAAGAATCGTTCCAATTCATTAGAGAAAAATACTACAAATAAGTTGTAGCAAAAAATGTTATAATCAAAAATTATATTTATGGAAAAATTAATTATAACGGCAGCAATATGTGGTGCCGAAGTTTTAAAAGAGCATAACCCTGCTGTTCCATACACTATTGAAGAATGTGTTAGAGAAGCCAAGTCTGCTTATGATGCAGGTGCTTCTATTATTCATCTTCATGTTCGCTGGGATGATGGAAAACCAACTCAAGACAAAAGCAGATTTAAAGCCGTAATGGACGCAATTAAAGCCGAAATTCCTGATGTAATAATACAACCATCTACTGGTGGTGCTGTGGGAATGTCAGATGATGAACGCTTGCAGCCTACCGAATTAAACCCTGAAATGGCAACTCTAGATTGTGGTACCTGTAATTTTGGAGGTGATGACGTTTTTACAAATACTGAAAATACCATTAAATATTTTGGTAAACGCATGATTGAAAACAATATTAAACCCGAATTAGAATGTTTTGATAAAAGTATGATAGACATGGCTCTTAGACTACAAAAAAAAGGGTTTATCGCCCTTCCAATGCATTTTGATTTTGTAATGGGAGTTAACGGTGGTATCGATGGTACTCTTCGTGACTTTATTTTTATGCGTGGCAGTATTCCACATGATGCAACCTATACCGTAGCAGGTGTTGGCAGATATGAATTCCCTTTGGCAATGGCTGCAATTATTGATGGTGGACATGTTCGTGTAGGATTTGAAGATAATGTTTACTTGTCAAAAGGTGTTCTTGCAAAATCTAATGGTGAACTAGTAGCAAAAGTAGTTCGTATGGCTAAAGAATTAGGTCGCGAAATTGCAACTCCAAACGAAGCAAGAGCGATATTGGGACTTGGGAAACGATGATTCGTGAAACGATGTTTCGTGAAAAGAGAGATGTGAAAAGATTGTTTGTTGATAAATGAAAATTTGAAATAGAATGGATCATAAAAAGCTAGATGTCTGGATTAAAAGCATTGAAATGGTTTCTGAAATATACAAATTAACGAAAACATTTCCGAAAGAAGAGATTTATGGACTAACTTCTCAAATTAGAAGATCTGCGGTTTCAATACCTTCTAATATTGCTGAAGGTTCTGCTCGAAAAGGAGATGCTGAAACTATTCAATTTGTGTATATTGCAATTGCATCATTAGCTGAGCTCGAAACACAATTAATAATTTCACAAAAAATTGGGTATATTGAAAATATTGATGAAATAAGTGCTAAATTGTTGGATATAAAACAAATGGCATTAGGGTTAGTCAAATTTTTAAAATCAAAAAAATAATTTTTCAAATGATATCTTCTTATTTTTTATTTCAATACTCATTTATCACAAACCACTTTTCACGCATTCTATCTTTTCACGAACCACTTTTCACGCTTAAAAAAATAAAAAAATAAAAAATAAAAAAACATAAAAAAATGCAAAAAAAAGGAAGTAAATACGGCATTCATCGAGTAATTGAACCCAAAGGTGTATTGCCACAGCCAGCAAATAAAATTGATAACAATATGGACGAAATTTACGACAATGAAATTTTAATTGACGTAAAAACGCTTAATATTGATTCAGCAAGTTTTACTCAAATTGAGGAACAAGCTCATGGTGATAAAACAAAAATTGCCGAAATAATGATGGATATTGTAGCCAAACAAGGAAAACATCGAAATCCAGTTACAGGTTCAGGAGGTATGTTGTTAGGCACTGTTGAAAAAATTGGAGATGCCTTAAAAGGAAAAATAGATTTAAAAGAGGGTGATAAAATTGCAACATTGGTCTCACTTTCATTAACTCCACTTCGCATTGATAAAATTAAAGATATTCGACCAGATATTGACCAAGTTGATATTGACGGTAAAGCTATTCTTTTCGAAAGCGGAATTTATGCAAAAATACCATCAGATATGCCCGAAGGTCTTGTTTTATCAGCTTTAGATGTTGCCGGAGCACCAGCACAAACAGCAAAACTGGTTAAACCCGGAGATACTGTTTTTATTATTGGAGCCGGAGGAAAATCAGGAATGTTATGTTGCTACGAAGCTAAAAAAAGAGCTGGGGTTACCGGTTGCGTTATAGGATTAACCCATAGTGAAAAAAGTACTAATCGCTTAAAAGAACTTGGTTTTTGCGACCATGTTTTTGCTGCTGATGCAACTCAACCAGTACCTATTCTAGAAATCATGGAAAAACTCACGAATGGCGAAATGGCTGATGTTACCATTAATAACGTTAACATTCCCGACACCGAAATGACAAGTATATTATGTACTAAAAATATTGGAACAGTATATTTCTTTTCTATGGCAACATCTTTTACTAAAGCTGCATTAGGTGCCGAAGGTGTTGGTAGCGATGTCAATATGATCGTTGGAAACGGATACTCAAAAGGACATGCCGAAATTACTCTTGAAATTTTGAGAGAAAGCGAAAAAATCCGTAATATATTTACAGAATTGTATGCCTAAATTTTAGATTTTTTTTGGAACATAGGAGTAAATTACATTAATAATTTAAATGTATTCTTGTTTAAGTTATTACTTTTGCAAAAAAATAGTTGTTAAGCTTAAAATTTAAAAAAATGGTGAAAGCATGTAAATATGGAACTCATAGAGTAATTGAACCGAAAGGGACACTCCCACAACCTGCCTATAAACTCGATAACACAATGGAGATATTTGACAATGAACTGCTAATTGATGTTCTTACGCTTAATATCGACTCCGCTAGTTATACTCAAATTCAAGATGCCACAAACAGAGATGCAAAAAAAATGGAAGACATGATTATGTCTATTGTTTCCGAACGTGGCAAAATGCAAAATCCGTTAACTGGCTCGGGTGGAATGTTAATAGGAACTATAAAAGAAATTGGTACAAACTTTCCAAACAAAAAAATTAAAGTCGGGGATAAAATAGCCACTTTAGTTTCATTGTCGTTAACTCCATTAAAAATAGATAAAATTATTCATCTCGACCCCAATCACGATCAAATAGATATTGAGGGGCAAGCTATATTATTTGAAAGTGGAATTTTTGCAGTATTACCAACCGATATGCCTGAAAAACTAGCTCTTGCAGCATTAGATGTTGCTGGAGCTCCTGCTCAAGTAGATAGGTTGGTTAAAGAAGGCGACACTGTTTGTATAATTGGTGGTGGCGGAAAATCTGGAATTCTATGTTGTTATCAAGCCATGAAAAATGTGGGCTCAACAGGCAAAGTAATTGTTGTTGAGTATTCACACGAAAATGCTCAACGAATTCTTGATATGAACTTAGCTCACCATGTTATTATTGCCGATGCTACAAATGTTATGGATGTTTATCATAAAGTTTCGGAAATAACTGGTCCAAGAGGCTGTGACGTTACAATTAACAATGTAAATATTCCTAATACCGAAATGACATCGATTTTAATAACTAAAGGACAAGGAGTTATTTACTTTTTTTCAATGGCAACTTCTTTTACAAAAGCTGCACTTGGAGCCGAAGGAGTTGGCAAAGACATACACCTAATTGTTGGGAATGGTTATGCAAAAGGACACGCTGATTTAACCCTAAATATTTTACGTGAATCAAAAGAAATTAAAAATCTTTTTGAAAAAATTTATTTATAACAATCATGATTAGTACAACAAATAATAGATTAAAATACTACCCCGAAGTTACTGATGAACAATGGAATGATTGGAAATGGCAGGTGAAAAATCGTATTGAAACACTTGATCAATTAAAAAAATTCATCAATTTAACTCCCGAAGAAGAAGAGGGTGTGAAGGAATCCTTAAAAACACTTCGTATGGCTATTACACCATACTATTTGTCCATCATTAATACCGATATTAAAAATGGACCTATCCGTAAACAAGCTATACCCACTATTTTTGAAACACATATTTCTCATTCCGACATAGAAGATCCTTTACACGAAGATGGCGATTCTCCTGTTCCAGGCTTAACTCACCGATATCCTGATAGAGTTTTGTTTTTGATTACGGATATGTGTTCGATGTACTGCCGTCATTGCACTCGTCGTAGATTTGCCGGTACAAACGACTCAGAATCTACTTCGGAAAGAATCCAAAAAGCCATCGATTATATTGCAAAAACTCCGGTTGTTCGAGACGTTCTCTTATCCGGTGGCGATGCATTAATGGTTAGCGATAAATTTATAGAATCAATTATTCAGCGTCTTAGAGCAATTCCTCATGTCGAAATTATCCGAATAGGCACCCGAACTCCGGTAGTGTGTCCTCAACGAATTACAGATGATTTGGTTAATATGTTAAAAAAATATCATCCGGTATGGATTAATACACACTTTAATCACCCGTCCGAAATTACACCGGAAGCTAAGTTAGCGTGCGAAAAAATCGTAAATGCCGGCATTCCTCTAGGTAATCAATCCGTATTGCTTCGTGGAGTGAATGATAACGTAGACGTAATGAAAAAACTCGTTCAAGATTTAGTTAAAATTAGAGTTAGACCTTACTATATATATCAGTGCGATTTATCTCAGGGAATTAAACATTTTAGAACGCCTGTTTCCAAAGGAATTGAAATTATTGAAAATTTAAGAGGTCATACATCCGGTTTTTCAGTTCCAACGTTTGTGGTTGATGCTCCCGGAGGTGGCGGAAAAATTCCGGTAATGCCAAGTTATCTTATTTCTCAAGGTCCAAATAAAGTAATTTTGCGTAATTTCGAAGGAGTAATTACAACATACGATGAACCTGATGACTATCAAAATAATTGCGAAGCCGTTGAAACCGATAGTGTGGCAAAAAGTGAAGGAGTGGCATCGCTTTTAAGTGGTGAAAAACTTGCTCTTGAACCCGAGAATTTGAAAAGAAAAAACAGACATTAATTATTTATCAATATGTATCAAAACTAATTTCAGAATTTAAAATTCCTTTTTTTCTGAAATTAGTTTTTTATTTAGTATGCCATTTATAGATAAAATACTGCAAAACAAGAGTTTATCGATTGTCGGCTTGGAAAAAAACACTGGCAAAACGGAGTGTTTAAA
Source organism: uncultured Lentimicrobiaceae bacterium (assembly GCA_964521105.1). Classification (GTDB taxonomy): domain Bacteria; phylum Bacteroidota; class Bacteroidia; order Bacteroidales; family WCHB1-69; genus JAQUGA01. The sequence continues at coordinate 9,611 of CAZFPO010000014.1, forward strand.
CTATGTACTGAAAGGATTAAACTCGAAAAATATAAATTTTACAGTTACATCTATTGGAATTGATGGGGAATCGATAGACCTAGTTACAAATACTAAAAAACCAGAAATTGAAATTTTTGCAAATAATTATTTTATAACATCAGAATTTCATTATGCAAAACGCAAAATTATATCCGAAATTATAGATGTAAGCAAGCTAAAAACTTCTCTTGGACGATTTGTAACAGCAAAGGCTATAACCAATGGAAAAGTAATTTTATCTGGACCACACAACTCAAATTTACTTAAAAAATTCTCCCAAAATGCAATCTGTGTAAACTCTAAAATATTCATTATTGATGGAGCTTTATCTCGAATGAGTTCCGCATCACCTGCTGTATCCGATGGCATGATTCTATGTACTGGGGCATCTGTTTCTGCTGATTTACAAACGCTTGTAAATAAAACTGATTTTACTTGCTCTTTGATAAATCTCCCAGAATTCCAAAATAAGAAATGCTCAAATCTTATGGATATTGAAAAAGGTATTTGGGCTATTGATGAAAGCAATAATGTTTATGACCTCGAAATACCATCTACATTTTTACTCAATAAAAACAAAGATAAGTTGTTTAAATATGGAAATTTAATTTATGCTACCGGAGTTATTGGCGATTCTATGTTGAATTTTTTAAAATCTCAAAAAGAATGCTCAAATGTTATTTTAATAGTTAAAGATTTTACCAGAATCTTTGCATCGAAAGAAGTAATTCACTCGTTTTTAAATAAAGGTGGACAAATTAAAGTTCTTTTAAAAACAAGTTTAATTGCTATTTGTGTTAATCCAACGAATCCAAGTGGTTTTGCGTTTAATTCAGAAGTTTTAAAAAAAGCAATTTATGACAAAACAGGAATTAGTACGCTTGATGTTCGAGAATTAGATGAAACAATTTAATAAGAGGGTTTTGAACTGCTTGGACGTTTCTTTTTCAACCAAAGGTTTTCTCCCGATTTAAGGTTTTCGGAAGTGTCGATACCATTTAGTTTTGCTAATGATTTTATTTTGATTGCATATAGCTGCGAAATGTATTGCATGGACTCACCCGATTTTACTACATGAAAATCTCGGTCGCCTTTACTTCGCTTGGATTCGATATAAACTATTTCGCCAGCTTTTACTTTTGCATCTTTAGGTAAATCATTGTATTTCCGCAAAAAAACTTCGTCCGAAAAAATGTCTTTTGCAATAGAATAAAAAGTGTCATTTGCTTTCGCTACTAGAAAACGTGTGTGGTTGTTTTCGAAGATTTTTCTATTATTTATAGTTGATGTAGGATGATAAGTTACTCCCAGAATTACAACAACATCATCGCTTTCGCTTTGAATAACATTTGAATTATTATTTACAATGGTTTCAGTTGGTTTTTTCCCAGAGGGTTTGTCATAGCTGTATAACTCATATTCCTCAATTATTCGTACTAAAATTTTTGAGTATTCGGGATTGGTTGCATAACCTGCATCTTGTAAGCCTTTAGCCCACGAAATATAATCATCGGAACTGTTTTCAAACAACGATTCATAGCGTTTGTTGCTGGTTAAAAACAAGGAGTGATCGTTATAACAATCGTCAATACTTGGATATTTTCTAAAACACTCTTTCACGGTGTCATCATCTTTTAAAAAAGTTTCACCCGACCACGAGCTTCCGCACTTTATACCAAAATGATTATTTGCATTAATTGCTAATTCGCTTGTACCAGCTCCCGATTCTAAAATACCCTGAGCTAAGGTAATGCTTGCCGGAATTTTATATTCGTTCATTTTTTTTATAGCAGCATTTTTATATTTGCTGATATAAATTATAATATCGGATTTTGTATAATTTTGCGAATGCAACGAAATGGTGAAGAAATAGAGTAAAGTAATGGACAAAATAGCTCTTTTCATAATTAAATATAATCAATTTTTTGCAAAAATATAAAATCTGAACAAACACTAAGCCAAAAAAATCAATGAATTCAAATATAATTTACGAAAATTTTAAAAATTTAACGTTAACTCAACAAAAACAAATAAATGCAATATTTGATTTGTATGTTGA
>CAZFPO010000014.1:11790-13761 GCA_964521105.1 uncultured Lentimicrobiaceae bacterium
GCCGAGCACACACGAATGGAAGATCATAAAAATAAATATGATTTTATTTTAAGTAGAGCCGTAACACGATTACCTGAATTTATTAAATGGACAAAAGGTAGCATAAAAGAAAAAAAATTGCATGAACTTAAAAATGGGATTTTATATTTAAAAGGTGGAAACTTAGATGAAGAGCTGAAAGAGATTCGTCAGAACATTCAAATTTACAATATCTCTGAATGGTTTTCGGATGTTTTTTTTATAGAAAAGAAAATCGTTCACATTTATTCGTAAAAGGGATAATATTATTTCTTAGATTTGTCGATTAAAAAATTAATTATTCATTTAACAATTAATAAAAATGACAGAAAAAATTCAAAAATTAATGAAAGACAATCCTGCTGTTCGTTGGACTGCACTTGTTTTTTTAGCATTTGCTATGTTTTGTGCGTACATTTTCATGGATATCCTATCTCCGGTTAAATCAATACTGGAATCTACTAGGGGTTGGGATTCAGATGCGTTTGGTACTTATGCAGGATCTGAGACGTTTTTAAATGTTTTCATTTTCTTCTTAATTATTGCAGGTATTATATTGGATAAAATGGGGGTTCGTTTTACTGCAATCCTGTCTGGAATTGTTATGATTTTGGGTGCTGCCATAAACTGGTATGCCGTTACGGAAATGTTTCAAGGTTCTGGTTTAGAAACTTGGTTTACAAACAATTTAAACTATATACCGGGATTTGATGAATTAGGTGTTTCTCCATTTTATAAAGGAATGCCGGCTTCAGCAAAATTTGCATCAGTCGGATTTATGGTTTTTGGTTGTGGCGTTGAAATGGCCGGAATCACAGTTTCAAGAGGTATTGTTAAATGGTTTAAAGGAAAAGAATTGGCACTTGCAATGGGGTCAGAGATGGCTTTAGCTCGCTTAGGTGTCGCAACTTGTATGATTTTTTCTCCTCTAATTGCAACTTCAAATATATTTGGTGGTGCTGATGTGTCAAATTCTGTCGCATTTGGAGTTATATTATTGATGATTGCTCTAATTATGTTTATTGTATATTATTTTATGGATAAAAAATTGGATGCTCAGACTGGAGAAGAAGAGGAAAAAGATGAGCCTTTCAAAATTAGTGATATTGGTAAAATATTCAGAAGTAGCGGTTTTTGGTTGGTCGCTTTACTCTGTGTTTTATACTATTCAGCTATTTTCCCATTTCAAAAGTATGCTGTAAACATGTTAGAATGTAATTTAACTTTTTCTCCTTTGCCACAAGATTCTTTCTGGATTTCAGGGACAGCTGTTGCAATTGGTTATATTATCATGCTGGCAGTGGCAGCCACTTCTTTCTCAAGCAATTTTTGCAAAAAAAATCTAAAAATTACTCTTTTAGTAATTTCGGTTCTTCTTCTTGTAGTTTATTGTTTTATGTCGTATAAACAACAATCAGCAGGTGCAATTTTCTCTGTATTCCCATTATTAGCTGTTGGAATTACACCTATTTTGGGTAACTATATTGATAAAAAAGGGAAAGCTGCTTCGATGTTAATGCTTGGTTCTATATTGTTAATTCTATGTCATTTAACATTTGCATTTTTACTACCTCAATTTAAAGGTCAGGAAACAGCTGGTGTAATATTAGCTTTTTCAACTATTCTAGTGCTTGGCGCATCGTTCTCATTAGTTCCTGCATCTTTATGGCCTTCAGTTCCTAAATTGGTAGATAACAACGTTATTGGTTCGGCATATGCTTTAATATTTTGGATTCAAAATATTGGATTATGGCTTTTCCCACTATTAATTGGAAAAATTTTAACATTTTCGAACACAGAAATTGCTAATAAGGTACAAGAAGGAGTGATTACTACAAAAGAAGCATCTATAATGTATGATTATACTAACCCTTTGATTATGCTTGCTTGTTTGGGCGTAGTAGCATTTTCTATTGGTTATATCTTAAAAGTAATTGATAAGAAAAAAGGTTA